>NZ_JAVDUX010000011.1:0-208227 GCF_031456575.1 Ancylobacter sp. 3268 | reverse complement strand
CTCGGGCACGCTGGTGACCATCATCGGCCTGATGCCGGTCGGCTTCGCCGCCTCCGCCGCCGGCGAATATGCCGGCAACATCTTCTGGGTGGTCGACTTCGCGCTGATCACGCGCGGTCATCCAGTTCACCGTGCGCCATAAATTCATGACCTGCGCGGTGGTGGGCGTCGCCATGGCCCTCCACTCCGAGATCCGGTTCGAAGAGCCGATCCTCAAGCGCCGCGACCGCACGCCGGTCGTCGTCCGAGAAAATCGTCCTCGTTACCGAGGTCTCATCCGGCATCGGCCGTTAAGGCCGGCGGCCCCGTCGTCGCGTGTGGTCGAGTTCGTCGCGCACGGGCCGGCGCGCCTTCCGCGCGCGCCGGCCCGTGCTCAGCTCGTCGTGAGCACACGCAACGGGCCGCGGCGGTTGAGCACATCGACCACCACCTTGGCGCCGGAGCGTCGGAGCGCGACGTCGGCAGATCCACCCTCGAGACGCAGGTTGCGCAGCGTGACCTCGCTCAGGAAGTCCGGCAGCGTCGGTTCGTCGAAGGTGACATGCACCCGCCCCGGGTCGAAGCCGAGACCGAGGCAGGCCTGCAGCATGGAGAGCGGGGCCGCCGCCGCCCAGGCCTGCGGCATGCAGGCGACCGGATAGAAGGTCGGCCCACGTCTCTGTTGGCGGGCGAAGCCGCAGAACAGTTCCGGCAGGCGGCGCATGTCGATATAGGTCGAGGCGGCGAACAGGCCCTCGAAGATCCGCGCCGCCTCATGCTTGAAGCCATAGCGGGCGAGGCCGGCAGCGATCAGCGCGTTGTCATGCGGCCAGACCGAGCCGTTGTGATAGCTCATCGGATTGTAGCGCGCCTCGCTGCTGGCGATGGTACGCACGCCCCAGCCGCAGAACAGCGATGGTCCCATCAGCGTGCTCGCCACTGTGGCTGCCCGCTCCGGCAGGGCGATGCCGGTGAACAGCGCATGGCCGGCATTTGAGCTGCTGACGCGGCATGGTCGCTTCTCGCCATCCAGCGCCAGCACATAGGTGCCGAGCGCCGGGTCGAAGAAGGCGGCGTCAAAGGCCGCGCGCAGCGCCTCGCCACGCCGGTCGAACCTGGCCGCGCGCTCGGGGTTCGCCAAGGTGCGGGCAATGTCGGCGGCGGCCCGCCAGGCGCCATAGGCATAGGCCTGCACCTCGGCGAGAGCGATCGGCCCGCGCGCCAATGTGCCGTCGGCGTGGAAGACGGAGTCATGGCTGTCCTTCCAGCCCTGATTGATCAGTCCCTCCTCGGTCTGCCGCCCATATTCGATGAACCCGTCGCCGTCGCGGTCGCCATGGTTCTCCATCCAGTCGAGCGCCGCCTCGATGCTCGGCCAGAGCCGGCGCAGCGTGACGAAATCACCGGTGCGTTCCAGATAGGCGCCGGCGAGCATGACGAAGAGCGGGGTGGAATCGACGCTGCCATAGTAGCGGCGGAACGGCACCTCCCTCAGCTCCGCCATCTCGCCATGGCGTACCTCGTGCAGGATCTTGCCGGGTTCGGCATCGGCCTCCGGGTCGAACTCGCTCGCCTGGTTGGCGGCGAGATGCTGGAGCACGCCTCGCGCGATGGCCGGGTCCAGCCACAGGGTCTCCAGCGCGGTGATCAGCGCGTCACGGCCGAAGACCGTGCTGAACCACGGTATGCCGGCGTAAGGATAAGGTCCCTCCGGAGTGTCGGTGACCAGCATGTAAAGGTCGGACACGGAGCGGCGCACCGCCTCGTTGAAGATGTCGTTCGACGTGATGATCGCCGTTGCGCGCGAGGCGGACGAGCGCAGCGCGCGGCGCGCATCCCTCAGCGCACGTAGGAAAGTGTGACGCGCCGGCTCGTCGGCGACGCCGTCGCAGGCGATCTCCAGCACGAGCGTGCTGGCCTCGCGCGGAGCAAGGTCCAGGACGAATGTCGCGCGATCGGCCATGAGCTCCTGCGGCGGCGGATCGAAGCGCAGCGTGGTCTCCCGCCGATGCCCATCGAGGCCGGTATAGGCGAGCTTGACCCGGTCCTGCGCAACCTCCGGCGGTTGCAGCGTGCCGCGCCGCGCCCGCTGCGTGCCGCGCACCTCGAACAGGTCGGCAAAGTCGGCGGCGAAGGCGATGTCGATCCGCACCCGTCGCGGACGGTCGTCGAAGTTGCGGAGGGCGATGCGCTCATGGCAGGCGCCGTTCCACAGAAAGCGCGAGCGGCGCAGGTGCAGGAGGTCGTGCTCCAGCACCATGCGGCCCTCGGCATCGAACAGGTCCGGATTGGTGAGATCGCAGGTCAGCGTCACATTGTCGTCGCGCAGGGTTGAGGACAGCAGCATCGGCCGCTGACCGGCGATGGTGAGGTAGAGGTGCGAGAGATAGCGCGTGTCGCGATGATAGAGGCCCTCCGGGCTGCCCGGGCCGGAAAGCGCATCGCCATTATGGTCGAACACGGCGAAGGTGTCGCCGTGCTTGAGCGTGCGTGGCCGTCGCTCCTGCAGCGAGGCCGCGGCCGGAATGAAGAACTGGGCCGACGACGTGCCCGGCCCGCTTGGGGCCGGCGCATGTATGACCGCTTCCGCACTGGTCATGCCGTGCATGAGGACCTCCCCGCTCAGGCGACAGCCCGCAATTCCATGCCGTCGGCCAGTCCGTTGGCGGTGGTGCTCGCCACGACGGGAATGCGCATGGCAGCGCGGCGCTGGCTGGGAAGATCACGATAGATGGCGAGATAATCGAGCGCCATGCGTTCGGCGGTGAAGCGTTCCTCAAAGGTGGCGCGCACCTCGGCACGGTCGAGCTTGTCAACCGAACGCACTGCCGCCACTGCCTCGTCGAGGTCGCTCACGATGAAGCCGGTGACGCCGTCGTCGATCACCTCCGGCACCGAGCCCTGACGGAAGGCGATCACCGGCGTGCCGCAGGCCATGGCCTCGACCATGACCAGCCCGAACGGCTCCGGCCAGTCAATCGGGAAGAGCAGTGCGCGAGCGTTGCCGAGGAAGTCCGCCTTCTGCTGCTCGTTGATCTCGCCGATGAATTCGACATTGGAATGTCGCACCACCATCGGGCTGATCACCTCGTCCCAATAGGCCTGATCCGCCTTATCCACCTTGGCGGCGATCTTGAGCGTCATGCCGGCACGGGCGGCGATCTCGATGGCGCGGTCGGGCCGCTTCTCCGGCGAAATGCGACCGAGAAAGGCGAGATAATCGCCTTGCGGGTTCCCGGTGAAGGGCAGGATGTCCTTCGGCAAGCCGTGGTGCACGGTGCCGGCCCAATGCACCGGCGGCATGGGGCGGCGCTGGTCATCCGAGATGGAGACGAGCGGATAGTGCGGGAAGGCGGAATAGAAGGGCTTGAGGTCCGGCAGGTCCAGACGGCCGTGAAGCGTCGTCACCATGCGGTCGGCGAAGGTGCTGGCGAGCGGGTAGTGCAGGAAATCGACGTGGAAGTGCAGCACGTCGAATTCGTCGGCGCGCCGTCGCACCTCCTCCAGCATCATCATGTGATAGGGCAGCGGATCCCTGACCTGCGGATTGAGCCTGAGCGCCATGTCACAGCAGGGCACCAGCTCGGCCTTGGTCCTGGAATCGCCGCTGGCGAACAGCGTGACCTCGTGGCCCTGCCGGACCAGTTCCTCGGTGAGATAGGACACGATACGCTCAGTGCCGCCATAGAGCCGTGGCGGGCAGCATTCCGCGAGCGGGGCGATCTGGGCGATCTTCATCGGCAAAACCTCCTCGTCTGAGCAAAGCGTTGACAATGAGCATGCGTCGGAGAGGTGCTGCGGCCACCCTGTCGGCATGGCCCGTCCCTCGTCGTGGGAGCCACCCGTTCACGATCCGGGAGCGGGAGCCTCCATCTCGGTTGATCATAAGTCGCGAGCCTTGTTCAAGGCGAGCGGGCAGCAAGCGGGAGTTTGGTCGGGCTGGCAGCGGGCCCGGATCGCCTCCGGGCCCCGCCCTGTCAGAAATCCATGCCCGTGCCGGCGGGAATGGCAGGCGCCGCTTCCTTCTTCGGCTTCTCGGCGACGAGAGCCTCGGTCGTGATCAGCAGCGAGGCGACAGAGGCCGCATCCTGCAGCGCGGTGCGCACGACCTTCGCCGGGTCGATGACGCCGTTGGCGACAAGATCCTGGTAGGTGCCGGTCGCGGCGTTGTAGCCCCAGTTGTAGTCGTCTGTCTCCAGCAGCTTGCCGACGATCACCGAGCCATCCTCGCCGGCATTGGTGGCGATCTGTCGCGCCGGCGTCTGAATGGCACGGCGGACGATGGCGACACCGGCCTTCTGGTCCTCATTGGCCGGCGCAACGGCATCGATCGCCTTGAGCGCCCGCAGCAGGGCAACGCCGCCGCCCGGCAGGATGCCTTCCTCGACGGCCGCGCGGGTGGCATGCAGCGCGTCGTCGACGCGGTCCTTCTTCTCCTTCACCTCGATCTCGGTGGCGCCGCCGACGCGGATCACCGCGACGCCGCCCGCGAGCTTGGCCAGGCGCTCCTGCAGCTTCTCGCGGTCGTAGTCCGAAGTGGTCTCCTCGATCTGCGCTTTGATCTGCGCGACGCGGGCGTCGATGTCGGCCTTGGCGCCGTTGCCGTCGACGATCGTGGTGTTCTCCTTCTCGATCACCACCTTCTTGGCGCGGCCGAGCTGGGCGAGAGTGACGTTTTCCAGCTTGATGCCGAGGTCCTCGGAGATGACCTGACCCCCGGTGAGGATGGCGATGTCCTCGAGCATGGCCTTGCGGCGGTCGCCGAAGCCGGGCGCCTTCACCGCCGCGACCTTCAGGCCGCCGCGCAGCTTGTTGACCACGAGGGTCGCAAGGGCTTCGCCCTCGACGTCCTCGGCGATGATGACCAGCGGACGCGAGGTCTGCACCACCGATTCGAGCAGCGGCAGCATGGCCTGCAGGCCGGAGAGCTTCTTGTCGAAGATCAGGATGTAGGGATCCTCGAGCTCGACCCGCATCTTCTCGGTGTTCGTCACGAAGTAAGGAGAAAGATAGCCGCGGTCGAACTGCATGCCCTCGACCACCTCCAGCTCGGTGGCGGCGGTCTTGGCTTCCTCGACGGTGATCACGCCCTCATTGCCGACCTTCTGCATCGCCTCGGCAAGGAAGCGGCCGATCTCGGTGTCACCATTGGCGGAGATGGTGCCGACCTGGGCGATCTCGTCATTGCGCGTCACCTTGCGCGCCCGGCTCTTGAGATCCGCGACCACTGCCTGGACCGCGAGGTCGATGCCGCGCTTCAGGTCCATCGGGTTCATGCCGGCGGCCACCGCCTTGGCACCTTCCTTGACGATGGACTGGGCGAGCACGGTGGCGGTGGTGGTGCCGTCGCCGGCGAGGTCGTTGGTCTTCGAGGCCACTTCGCGCACCATCTGGGCGCCCATGTTCTCGAACTTGTCCTCGAGCTCGATCTCCTTGGCGACCGTCACGCCGTCCTTGGTGATGCGCGGGGCGCCGAAGCTCTTCTCGATGACGACGTTCCTGCCCTTCGGGCCAAGCGTCACCTTGACCGCATTGGCAAGCGTGTCCACGCCGCGCAGCATCTTCTCGCGCGCCTCCGACGAGAACTTCACTTCCTTGGCAGCCATGATCCTGTCCTCCTTCCTGGGATTGCGACGGCTTCGATTTAAAGGGATATCGTTCAGGCGGCCTTGCGGGCCGTCTCGCTCCGGTCGATCACGCCGAGAATGTCGCTCTCCTTCATGATGAGGACGTCCTCGCCATCGATCTTCACCTCGGTGCCGGACCATTTGCCGAACAGCACGCGGTCCCCGGCCTTCACGTCGGGCGGCACCCGCTTGCCGGCCTCCTCGCGTGCGCCGGGTCCGACAGCGACGACTTCGCCCTCCTGCGGCTTCTCCTTGGCGGTGTCGGGGATGATGATGCCGCCGGCGGTCTTCTCGAGGGCGTCGATGCGGCGCACGACGACACGGTCGTGCAGCGGGCGGAAATACATGCAGATCCTCCTGATGCAGAGCAGCGATGTCATGAACTCGCCGCGTGCATGCGACGAGCGGAAATCGAGCTAGGAACGTCCGCTGGCTTGTTCAAGAGGCCGCTTGAGAAATTTTGTCACTCCCCGGGATGGAGTGCCAACGAGCTGAGATCACTGCAGAAATGCGGGGGCGGCGGCTTGAGCCACCTATGCGCCGCATCGCTGCAAAAGGACGCGCTTATCGGGCGTCGTCCCAAGGCATGCGAACGCCTGCTCTGGGGCGGGCGCCAGTGTCGGCCGCGCGCAGGCTCGCCGTGCGTTCACACGCCCAAGGCGCAGCCGTCCTTTCGGGGATCGGAGGCGCCGGTGAGCGTGCCGTTGGCGCGGTCGAGGCGGATGGCCTGGGCGCCGCCGATCGGTCGGCCGGAGGGCACGATCTCGAAGCCGCGCCGCCGCAGCTCGGCGATGGTCGCCGCCGGGAAAGTGTCCTCCGCCTCGACGCTCGACGTGCCGGGCAGCGGGAACAGGCGCGGCAGGTCGATGGCCTCCTGCAGCCCGAGGCCGAAATCCAGCACCTTGGAGAGGAAATGCGCATGGCCCATCGCCTGGTAGTGGCCGCCCATGACGCCGAAGGGCATGACCGGCTTGCCGTCCTTCAGCACCATGCCGGGTATGATGGTGTGCATGGGACGCTTGCGCGGCGCCAGTTCGTTGGGATGGCCCTGCTCCAGCACGAAGCTCTGGCCGCGATTATGCAGCAGCACGCCCGAGCGCGGCGCCAGCAGCCCGGCGCCATATGGATGGAAGATCGAGTTGATGAAGCTGGCGCACGTGCCGTCGCGGTCGACGACGCAGATATAGACGGTGTCGCGATGCTCGCCGGCGGCGAAGGCGGGCATGGCGGCCAGCGCCCGGTCCAGCCGGATGCGGCCGGCGAGTTCGTCGGCCAGCGCATCGGAGAGCAGATAGTCGACCGGCACGCCGGCCTGCGCGGGGTCGGCGAGGAAACGGTCGCGCGCCGCATAGGCGAGCCGGGTCGCCTCGATCTCGACATGCAGGCGATCGGCCGCCAGCGGGTCGCCCGCGGCCGGGAAGCGCGCGAGAATGTTGAGGATCATCAGCGCGATGACGCCCTGGC
This sequence comes from Ancylobacter sp. 3268, assembly GCF_031456575.1. Classification (NCBI taxonomy): domain Bacteria; kingdom Pseudomonadati; phylum Pseudomonadota; class Alphaproteobacteria; order Hyphomicrobiales; family Xanthobacteraceae; genus Ancylobacter; species Ancylobacter sp. 3268. The sequence continues at coordinate 201,157 of NZ_JAVDUX010000011.1, read as the reverse complement.
CGTTGGGCGGGCACTCATACACCTCATGACCGCGGAAGCCGGCATGGATCGGGGTGACATACTCGCCGGCCGCCTCGGCGAAATCCTCCAGCGTGTGCAGCCCGCCGAGGCCGCGCAGATAGGTGACGATGTCCTGCGCCACCGCGCCGCGATAGAAGCCGTCGCGGCCTTCGCGGCCGAGAATCTCCAGCGTGGCGGCGAGTTCCGGCTGGCGATGCACCTCGCCGACCGCCGGCGGGCGGCCGCCCGGCAGGAACACCCGCGCGGCATTGGCATCGCCGGCGAGCAGCGCCGCCTCGCGGCCCCAGTCGTAATGCACCCGCTCGGCGACGGCGTAGCCCTGGCCCGCCAGATGGATGGCGGGGGAGAGCAGATCGGCGAAGGGCAGCCGACCGTGATCGGCATGCAGCCGGGTCCAGGCGTCGACCGCGCCGGGCACGGTGACGGCATGCGGCGACTGGCGTGGAATCTGCGCCAGGCCCTGCGCACGCAGATGCGCGGCGGTGAGCGCCGCCGGTGTTCGGCCGGAGCCGTTATAGGCATGCACCCTGCCGTCCTCGCCGGCGAGCAGCGCGAAGCAGTCGCCGCCAATGCCGGTCGAGCCCGGCTCGACCACGCATTGCACGGCGCAGGCGGCGATGGCGGCATCGAGCGCGTTGCCGCCGGCTTCCAGCATGCGGATGGCGGCCAGCGTCGCCGAGGGATGGGACGTGGCTGCCATGGCCTCGCGGGCGACGACGCGGGAGCGTCCGGGTTTCTCGAAATCGCGCATGGTCATACTCCCTCTCACGCCATCAGGCCGGCGCCGAGCGCCCAGTCGCGTGTATCGTCCAACGCGCGTTCGATGCGAAGCATCAATTCGTCGATCTCCGCCTCGGTGATGATGAGCGGCGGGCAGAGGCTCAGCGTGTCGTTCATGCCGCGCGTGATGATGTTGTGGTCCCGGGCGAAGCGCGCCGCTTGGTTCGCCACCAACAGGCTGGGGTCGAACGCATTCTTCTTGTTTCGATCACATTCTCCAGCACCGTCATGTGGGACCAGAGATTGAAATTCTTGAATACCATGCCGACCGAGCGCCGCAGCCGTTCCACCCGGCGGTGGTCGATCTTCTCCGGCTGGCCGCGCGCGTCCCGCCGGAAATGCGGCGTTTCACCGACCGCGCTCAGCGTGCCCGAATCCGGTGTTTCCAGCAGGTTGAGGCAGCGCAGCATGGTCGACTTGCCGGAGCCGGAGGAGCCGAGGATCGATCATCACCGCTTCAGCGGCGGCCGGGTCGCCGGCGCGCAGGCTATCGACGATGGACTGATGTTCTTCGCGGGCGGTCAGCGGCTTGGCCGCGTGATGGGACCAGATCCGCAGATGGGGCTCGATGGTGACGTGCAGCGACATGATCTGGCGCAGCAGCTTCGGCCTTTTGGCGAGCGTACAGATAGATTCGTGAAACTCGCGGTGACATGTGACCCAATCCTGCCCGCCGGCGCCTGAACGTTCCATGCGGTCCAGCAGGCGATCGAGTTCGGCAAAGGCATCGGCATCCAGACGCGGTACGGCGAGCCGTAGTCGTCGGATCTCCGGTAAACAGGGATGCAGGTGGGGAGCGGTTCCCGCTACGCTGGGTTCTCAGCCAGTTTCCTGCATCCATCGACAGCTGGGCAGGAGAAGGCGGTGGCGGCTGCGGCCGGTCAGGCCGACGGTGGCTCGGCTCGAGCGGCCGGCGTCATGGCGGCTGCGGGAGACCGGTGTGGGCGCAGCCGCTGCAGGAACAGCTTGAAGCGGTCGGTCCATTCCGTCTCGTGCGCCTCGGTCAGGCGGGCGAGGGTGCGGGCATAGTCGAGCACCAGGCCGGGCGTCCAGGTCATTGAGCTGGCGCGGCTGCGCAGCAGGGCGGCGGTCCATAGATCGGGGTTGGCGAGCAGGCGCACCAGCCGCACCCACGGATATCTGCTGGCGAGCGACCCTTCCAGCGCGGCGTCGAGCGCCTCGGCCACCACCACGGAGCAATTGCGGTTGGTGAGGTTGTAGGTATCGTCCTGCCGGTAGCCGACCCAGAACGCCCTGAGCCGGCGCGGGTCGAAATTGCGGAACTCGACATTCTGGTCGGCTGGGCACCACCAGTTCGATTCATACTCGTAGGAGGGCTGGAAGCGGCCTTTCAGGTCGTTTTCCGCCGTGCCGCGCAGCGAGGCGATGAAATCGCCGCTCGAACGCTCGATCTCCTGTGCCGGGTAATGGCTGATATAGACGTCGGGCTGCATTTCCAAAGCGGCATGGCCGGTGGAAATGACCCCATGCCCGTCCACCGCGGCAATGTAGCGATCGACGAGCAGACGGCGTTCCGGCTGGTAGGCCGAGCCCACCGGCGTCCAGACATGCACGATCATCGGGTGTTCGACCCTGGCCCGGCCGGCGGCGCCGATCAGCACCGGCGCGTTCTGATACCAGCCGCGCCCGGCGAAGATCGGCAGGTTCATCGCCGAGGCTTCGTCCTCCAGCGTGCGCAGCATCAGGCCGAACCGCACCAGCAGCCATCCCCACAGCCCGAGCAGCAGCGCGATGCAGAACGGGATGTTCTTGTTGTGCGACAACGGCCACTCGGTGACGATCAGCAAGGCGAGCAGGAGCTCGACCACCCCGCTCGCGGCCAGCACCGGCCAGCCGGAAAACCGCACCACCACCGCAGTGGCGATGCGCCCCAATCCGTCAATGGCGAAGGCGAGGCCGAACAGCCAGGCGATGGCGATCCGGGTCTCGATGGGGAAATCGAGAATCAGCGCGCCGAGCAACACAAGTGCGGCGGCCTTGATGAGGGTGATGTAGCGCGATCCCTCTCTCGGCAGCGCGGCGAACACGTAGAGGGCGAGCAGGCCGTTGACGACGAAGACTGCGCCCATGGCCTCCTTGGTCACCAGGGTGATTCCGTCGGAAGCGTCGAGCGCCAGAAGGCTGGCAAGCACGAACAGCACGATGCCGAGGGCGGGCAGCACATACCAGCGCGCACGGAAAGCGTCAGCGCCGACGAGAAGGAAGGCGATCTTGAGCACCGGCCAAACCTGGTAATGAATTCAAGGGGATCCAAGTTCAAATTCTAGCCTACGGCACGGGTTAAGGAAAGCCGCCCTTGCCCCTCAGGGCGCTGCCTTGGCGCCGCGTCGGCGGCCGGCCTCGCGCGTCGCCCGCTCTCCGGCCAGCGGTGTGGCGGCCGAAGCTGACGCGGTCGCCGCGGTGTGGCAAACGATGCGCGTGTCGCTGGCGGCGGCGGCGCGGGCATGAGATGGTCGGCGCTTTCCCTCTCCCTTTTTGCCGGTACTCCGAAACGTGCGCCTCCATCTCGTCAATCCGAACACCACCGCCTCGATGACCGACAAGATCGCCGCCGCCGCCCGGCTGGTGGCCTCGGACGGGACCACGATCCTGCCGGCGACCTCGCAGATGGGGCCGGCCTCCATCGAGGGCTATTACGACGATGCCCTCGCGCTTCCCGGCCTTATCGACGCGGTGGCGCATGCCGAGGCCGAGGTGGTCGACGGCCATATCGTCGCCTGCTTCGACGATACCGGTGTCGACGCCGCCCGCGCGCTCGCCCGCGCGCCGGTGATCGGCATCGGCGAGGCCGGCTTCCACATGGCGAGCCTGATCGGCCACCGCTTCGGCGTGGTGACGACGCTGTCGCGCTCGGTGCCGGTGATCGAGGCCAATCTCGAGCGCTATGGCCTGTCGCGGCGCTGCGTGCGGGTACGCGCCTCCGATGTCGCGGTGCTGGAGCTGGAGGACCCGGCTTCCGATGCCCGTGCCCGCATATCGGCGGAGATCGGCCGGGCGGTGCGCGAGGACCATGCCGAGGTGGTGGTGCTGGGGTGCGCCGGCATGGCCGATCTTGCCCGTGCGCTCGGCGAGGAGCACGGCGTGCCGGTGATCGACGGCGTCGCCTGCGCGGTGGCGCTGATGGAAGGGCTGGTGCGTGTCGGCCTCGCCACCTCCAAGGTCGGCGCCTATGCCGCGCCGCGGGCGAAGGCCTATAGCGGCCTGCTCTCCGGCTTTGCTCCCCGCGGGTGAAGCGGGGCGCGATCACTCCGCCGTCAGCCGGGCGGCAGCCATCGGGCCGCTCCACCGCAGCTCGCCCTGGTCGATGCGATAAGCCCGGTCGCAGAGTTCCTCGCAGAGCGCGACGTTCTGCTCCGACAGCAGGATGGAAAGGCCGGTCGCCTTCAACTCGCGCAGGGCAGCGGTCATCTGCTCGACGATGATCGGCGCCACGCCCTCGGAGGGCTCATCGAGCAGCAGCAATTCCGGGTTGCCGACCAGGGTGCGCGCCACGGCCAGCATCTGCTGCTCGCCCCCGGACATGGCGCCGCCGCGGCGCTCGCGCAGATCGGCGAGGTTGGGGAACAGGGCGAAGAGCCGTTCCAGCGGCCAGCGGTCGGTGCCGTCGCGGCCAGGGCGGCGGGCGAGGCCGATATTCTCCTCCATCGTCAGATCGGTGAAGATGCGGCGGTCCTCGGGAACATAGCCGACGCCGAGGCGGGCGATGCGATAGGTCGTCAAGGCGGAAATATCGGCACCGTCGAGGGCAAGGCGGCGGGCACGGCGGCGGACCAGCCCCATCGCCGCCTTCAGGCTGGTGCTCTTGCCGGCGCCGTTGCGGCCGATCAGCGCCACCGCCTCGCCGCGCGCGACGGTGAGCGAGAGGCCAAACAGCGCCTGCGCCGGACCGTACCAGGCGTCGAGGCCCTCGATCTCAAGGAGCGGTGCGCTCATGACCCCTGCTTCCCCGGTGCCGCCGCCCGCCCGAGATAGACCGCGCGCACCTGCGGATCGGCCCGGATTTCCTCGACGCTGCCATCGGCGATCACCCGGCCGCGTGCCAGCACGATCACGCGGCTGGCATGGCCGAACACCACATCCATGGAATGCTCGGTGAACAGCACGGCGAGCGCGCGCGCCGCGGCGAGCCGCCGCACCAGGCCGATCAGCGCCAGGCGCTCATGCGCGCCCATGCCGGCGGTCGGCTCGTCCATCAGCAGCAGGCGGGGCGAGCCGGCGAGCGCGATGGCCAGCTCCAGCCGCTTGACGTCGCCATAGGCGAGGCCGGCGGCGGGACGTTCGGCGAGAGCCGCGAGCCCGGTCTGGGCGAGAAGATCGAGCGCTTCCGCGCGTGCCTGCCCGTCCTGCGGGCGCCACAGGCCGAAGCTGCCGCCGCGCGAGGCGAGAAGGGCGGTCTCGACATTGGCCCGCACGGTGAGCGAGGCGAAGACGGCGGCGATCTGGAAGGTGCGGCCGACGCCGAGCCGGGCGATGGCGCGCGGCGGCAGGCCGGTGATGTCGCGGCCCCCGAGGCGCACGGTGCCGGCATCGGGGCGGATCTGGCCGTTCACCACGTTGAAGCAGGTCGACTTGCCGGCGCCGTTGGGGCCGATCAACGCCAGCAATTCGCCGGCATGGACGTCGAAGCTGACGCCGTCCAGTGCCTGCACGCCGCCATAGGCTTTCGCAAGATCGCCGACGCTGAGCACGGGTGGCGCGGTCATCGGGCGGGCCTCCTGCCGGCGAACAGGCGCGAGAGGCCGCCGGCGATGCCGCCGGGAAACAGCAGCACCAGGGCGAGGATCAGCGCACCGAGCAGGGCGCGCCAGTAATCGGTCTCGCGCATCACCGTGTCCTGCAGCAGGGTGAAGGCGCCGGCGCCGAGCACCGGCCCGGTCGGGCCGGCGAGCCCGCCGAGCAGCACCATGACCAGCGCATCGATGGAGCGCCCGACCGCCAGCGTCTCCGGCGAGATCGAGCCCTTGGCGAAGGCGTAGAGCCCGCCTGCCGCGCCGGCGAGCATTCCCGAGGCGGTGAAGGCCAGCCAGCGGATGCGGGCGACGTCGATGCCCGAAGCCTCCGCCCGCATCCGCGCGTCGCGCCCGGCGCGCAACGCATGGCCGAAGGGAGCGAAGATCAACCGGCGAATGAGGTAAAGCCCCGCAAGGGTGACGGCGAGCGCGGCGAGATGGAGCCCGGTGCGGCTGTCGAACGGCCAATCCGGCCAGATGCCGATCAGCCCGTTCGAGCCGCCGGTGACCTCCTCCCATTGGAATACCACCGACCAGACGATCTGCGCGAAGGCGAGGGTGAGCATGGCGAGATAGACGCCTTCGAGCCGCACGCAGAACCAGCCGAACAGCAGCGCTTCGGCGCCGGCGGCGAGGATGCCGACGGCGAAGGCGGGCAGGGTCGGCAGGCCGAGCCCGGTCGCTGCCAGCGCGGTGCCATAGGCGCCGAGGCCGAAATAGGCGGCGTGGCCGAACGAGGCCATGCCGCCCGGCCCCATCAGCAGGTGCAGCGAGGCGGCGAAAGTGACGGCGACGAGCATATCCAACGCCAGTACCGGCGCATACGCCCAGACGGTGGCGAGAGCCGGCACCGCTAGGGCGAGGACCAGCGCGGCAAGGGCGAACGCGCGGCCGGTGCCGCCTGAGGGACGCAGCGGCGCCTCGCTGGCCGCTGCCCGTGCCGGGACGGCCTGCGGACGGCCGAACAGCCCTTGCGGCCGCAGGACCAGCACCAGCGCCATCACCAGGAACTCGGCGACCAGCGTCAGCTTCGACATGTTGAACGCCAGCCCGGCGATCTCGACGGTGCCCAGCGCGATGCACAGCGCCTTCACCAGCGCCACCAGCACCGCGGCGAGATAGGCGCCGGAGATCGAGCCCATGCCGCCGATCACCACCACCACGAAAGCATCGCCGAGCACGGTGAGGTCGAGATTGAGGTTGGCGGGCTCGCGCGCGGTCTGCAGTGCGCCGCCGAGGCCGGCGAGGAAGGCACCGAGCGCGAAGACGGCGGTGAACAGCAGCGCTTCGTTGATCCCGAGCGCCGCCACCATCTCGCGGTCCTGCGTCGCGGCGCGGACGGTGCGGCCGAAGCGGGTGCGCTTCATCAGCAGATGCAGCGCCAGCAGCACCGCCGGGCCGGCAAAGGCGAGGAAGACGTCATATTCCGGCAGCCGCCGGCCGATGAGCTCGATCGAGCCCTTCAGTCCCGGCGCGCGTGGGCCGAGCAGGTCCTCCGGTCCCCACAGCCACAGGGCGGCATCGTTGAGGATGAGGGCGAGGGCGAAGGTGGCGACGAGCTGGTACAGCTCCGGCACGCGGTAGATTCGCCGGAGCAGCAGCACCTCCACCGCCGCGCCGAGCAGGCCGATGGCGAGCGCGGCCAGGAGCAGCCCGCCCCAATAGCCGAGCGAGCCGGGCAGGTGGTCGCTCAGCGTCACCGCGAGATAGAGGCCCAGCATGTAGAAGGCGCCATGCGCCATGTTCACGATGCGGGTGACGCCGAAGATGATCGATAGGCCGGCGGCGACGAAGAACAGGCCGGAAGCCGAAGCCAGCCCGTTGATCATCTGGAACGCCAGTGCGTCGAGCGCCACGCGGGCCTCCTTGGGGTTCATGCGGGGCTTGGCGGGAGCGTCCCGATCCTGAGCCCATCCGACTATCGAACGGCCCCCTCTCCCGGCGCGCGAGGCTCGGCTGTTGCCGGGTTTCGCCACTGTCGAGGTCGACATCCGAGGCATCCGACGTCGACGGAGAGGGATGGGGTGAGGGATACGCCCCGCCGCGGCGTATCCCTCACCGACCCGCCGCGCGGGCCAACTCTCCCCGGCGGGGAGAGAAAAAAGCAGGAACCCCGGGAGGAGGCCGGGGGCGAAAGCGCCGGTTGTCAGTTGCTCAATCGCGCCTCGGCCGCAGCTTCTCCACCTCGGCGTCGGAAGGCAGCACGCTGGCGCCGTCGACATAGACCGGCTCGAGCATCACGCCCTTGCCGTCCTTGAGCCCGAGCGTGCCGACGAAGGCGCCCATGGTCGCCTGGTGGTCGCTGGCGCGATAGGTGAACGGCCCGAACGGCCCGGTGACCGGCAGCCCCTTGAACGCCTCGACCAGCTTTTCGGTCTCCGCCCCGCCGGCCTTCTTCAACCCTTCGCCGAGCGACAAGATGGCGGTGTAGCCCACCACCGAGCCGAGGCGCGGCGGCTCGCCATATTTCGCCTGGTAGGCGTCGAGGAAGGCTTTGTGCTCCGGCGTGCCGATGGCGTACCAGGGATAGCCGGTGGCGACCCAGCCCTGCGGCGCCTCGTCCTTCATCGGGTCGAGATATTCCGGCTCGCCCGACAGCAGGCTGACGACGAAGGTGCCGTCCAGCGTGCCGCGGCTGTTGGCCTCGCGCACGAATTTGGCGAGGTCGGCCGCGAACAGCACGTTGAACACCGCGTCGGGCCTGGCATCGGCCAGCGCCTGCGCCACCGCCCCGGCGTCGAGCTTGCCGAACGGGGTGGCCTGCTCGGCGACGAATTCGACGTCCGGCTGCGCGGCCTTCAGCAGCGTCTTGAAGGTGGCGGCGGCCGACTGGCCGTATTCGTAATTGGGATAGACCAGCGCCCAGCGCTTCTTGTCGGCCTTCACCGCATGCGGCATCAGCATCGCCACCTGCATATAGGTGGAGGCGCGCAGGCGGAAGGTGTAGCGGTTGCCCTCCGCCCAGGTGATCTTGTCGGTCAGCGGCTCGGAGGCAAGGAAGAACACCTTGCGCTTGTCGGCGAAGCCGGCCACCGCGAGGCCGACATTGGACAGGAAGGTGCCGGTGAGCACGTCGACCTTCTCGCGGGTGACGAGGTCCTCGGCGACGCGCACCGCATCGCCGGGATTGCCGCCATCGTCGCGGGTGATCAGCTCCAGCGGGCGCCCCCCGATGCCGCCGGCGGCGTTGATCTGGTCGATGGCGAGTTCCATGCCCTTGCGATAGGGCTCGAGGAAGGCCGGCTGCGCCTTGTAGCTGTTGAGCTCGCCGATGCGGATCGGCTCGGCGGCACGGGCCGGGGCCGTTGCGGCGAGGCCGGCCAGCAACAGGCCGGCCAGCGACGGCGCTGCCAGCAGCGAGGCGATTCCTGCGGCAAGCCGGGCGAGCAGGGGCGGGCGATGGGCGGCGGGCATGGAAAGTCTCCGGGTCGGAGGATGGGTCCGGCTGCCCGACAAATTAGCCGGTGGGGTCCGGGCGTCCACCCCATTGTCCGGCGCCGGCCGGTAAAGTTCGGCCGCGCGGGAGCGTCAAGGACCGATGTCGACTTCCGGCTCCGGCGAGCGCCGCCGCCGCCGCGAGGCGAGCAGCGCGCCGCCGATGATCAGCCCGGCCCCGATCAGGGTGCCGATGCCCGGCACTTCCCCGAAGGCGAAGAAGCCGATGGCGATGGCCCAGACGAAGGAGGTGTACTCGAAGACGCCGAGCCGGCTGGCCTCCTCGCTGCGATAGGCCGAAGCGAGGCAGAGATGGCCGCCGGTGCCGAGCGCGCCGATGGCGAGCATCACCACCAGCTCGGTCCAGCTGGTGCTCGTCCAGGCCAGCAGGCCGAGCGGCGCGATCAGCAGCGCCGGGAAGGCGTTCTGCAGCAGGACGATCGTGGCCAGCGGGTCGCGGGCGGCGCGGCTCTTCAGCACCACCATGGAGAGCGCATAAGTGACGGCGGAGATGAGCGCGGCGGCGATGCCGAGCTTGCTCGCCTCGCCGGCGCCACCGACGGCCATCTCATGCCAGAGCACGACCAGCACGCCGACGAAGCCCAGCACGATGGCGACGATCACCGGCCGGCCGGGTCGCTCGCCCAGGATCAGCCCGGCGAACAGGGCGATGAAGATCGGCGAGGTGAAGGACAGTGCCAGCACCACCGCCAGCGGCAGGGTGGCGAGGGCGTAGAAGAAGGTGAGGGCGGTCGCCACCACCACCACCGAGCGCCAGGCGTGCGGCCGCAGCGTCGCGCGGTCGGGCAGCGGCGTGCGCAGCGCCGCGAACACCAGATAGGCGATGGCGCCGCCGGCGAGATAGCGCATCAGTGCCACTTGCGGCGTCGAATGGGTCTCGGCGACGAATTTGATCAGCCCGTCCATGACGGACAGGAGAAAGATGCCGGCGATCGCCAGCACGGCGGGGCCGGCGGCGATGGAGGCAGGTCGGGCGGCCGGTTCGCTGGCAGGGCGGGTCATCTGTCGAGGCTCACGCGGCGGACCGTCCCGCCAAGACGCGCCGGCACGGGAGCGCGCTCCGGCCGGCGAAGGATCGTCTCGTGCCGGCCAGGCGAATCGGGCCGGCGCGGGCCGCGCGCGGCCTCGCGGCGGTGATTTAGACGATGCGAGCGGAAAGGTGAACGGGTCCGTTGCCGATGTTCCGGCTCGGCGGGCGTTCAGGTGCCGGCCAGCGGCAGGCGATAGGGGTATTCGGAGGTGTCGGAGAGGTCGCCGAGCGCGCGGGCACCGGGCAGGCGGACGAAGCCGAGGCTCTCATAGAAGCGATGGGCATCCAGGAAGCGTGTGTCGGTCCACAGCCTGAGCTCGGGCGCGCCGCGGTCGCGGGCGAAGGCGAGCGCCTCGCCCATCAGCGCGCGGGCAACGCCGCGGCGGCGTGCGGCACGGGCGACATAGACCTTGGTGATCTCCACGGTGCCCGCGGGCGGACCGTCGGCCCGCATCGGCGCCGCGGCAAGCGAGCCGATGATCGCCTCGCCATCGGCCGCCACCCATATGGCGCCGCCACGCGCGGCGAAATGGCTGGCGATGGCGTCGAGCTCGGGAAACTCGGCGGCACGGTCGAAGATGCAGCCCTCATACTCGGCGAAAGCGCCGGCGATCAGCGCGGCGATGGCGTCGCCATCGGAGTTGCGGGCCGGACGGATCAAGGGGGAAACCAATGGAATTCTCTCGTAGTGTGGCTCAGTTAACGTCGACGGGGCGAAGCGGGCGCACTATTGTGTCTTCCCGACCCTCGCGTAAAGCCCGATGCGGGGAGGGGGTATCCCGTTCACTTTTGCGGCCGGGGTTCGCCTGGTCGCTGGTCTTCCGACCGGCATCTGCCCGTCCCGGAGTGCTCGATGAAGCTGTCTCGTCGTTTCGTGCGTCTGTCCCTCATCGCCGCGGTAGCTGCGCTGGTCGCCGCCTGTGCCAGCGCGCCCCAGGCCCCGGCGCCCATCGAGCCGGCCATGCCGCGCTATACCTCGCCGATCACCGCCCAGCAGCTGGTCGGCAAATGGGGCCTGGCCGCCTATCACCGGCCGGAGGACGCCGCTCGTACCGAGGCGCAGGCCCGGCAGGGATGCCGCCAGCCCTACGTGATCAGCGCCGGCCCGAATGGCGGCTTCATGATGTATCTCGCCGATCAGTCGACGCCCTCCGAGCTGGTCTCCAAGCAGGTGGCGCCGGGCCCGACCTATATCGGCCTGCCCGACGAGCCGCCGGGCTCGCAGGCGGACCGCGAGGTCGTGCGTTTCGACGGCCAGATCCTGGTGCTGAAGTGGCTCGATCCCGAGGTCCAGGGGCGCTACGGGAACATGGTCTATGTACGCTGCCCGGCCTGATCGGCACCGTACATAACTGGGCGTTAACCATGCGTGGCGAAAGATGGGGGCAGTGGAACGGTAGCGCCGGAGCCTTCGCATGCGTGGTTTGCAGACGGGTGGACGGCGTCCCGCGCGGGCCGGCCGGCGTATAGCTGGCGCGCCGGTGGCGGTCGCCATCGCCTCCGGCATGGTCCTGGCGGCGCTGATCGCCGCCCTGGCCGGCGCGCTGCTGCCGTCGCCGGCGGCGGCGCAGAGTTCCCGCACCTATGGCGGCAGCTTCTACGGCATAGACGACGGCAATTACGCGGTGTTCTCCTCCCGACCCCGCGAGCCGGCCGGTGGCGCAGGCGGCGGGCATTTCGACGAGAACGCGCCGGCGCCGGTCTATCAGAGCGGCGGCGGGCGGGGCGTCAACACCGAGTATAACCGCCAGTACGTGCCTTATGTGACGACCGATTCTCCCGGCACCGTCATTATCGATACCGGGGCGCGCTTCCTTTATCTGGTGCAGGGCGGCGGCCGGGCGCTGCGATACGGCATCGGCGTGGGTCGCGAGGGTTTCGCCTGGAGCGGGGCCGAGCGCATCAGCCGCAAGGCCGAATGGCCGAGCTGGACGCCGCCGCCGGAAATGCATGCCCGCCGTCCCGGCCTGCCGGAGCGGATGGAGGGCGGGCCGGAAAATCCGCTCGGCGCCCGCGCGCTGTATCTCGGCAGCACGCTTTACCGCATCCACGGCACCAACGAGGCGGACAGCATCGGCCAGGCGGTGTCGTCCGGCTGCATCCGCATGCGCAACGACGATGTGATCGACCTCTATAACCGCGTGCGCGTCGGCACGCTGGTGCGTGTCATCTGAGCCTTTCGTGGCGTTTCCGCCGCCGCTGCATGTGGCGCTTGCATGGCTCGCCGTCTGGTCGGGCGGGAACGGCTCGGTTATGGTCCCGCCACGCTTCGGTTCGCGCAGGGTTTGAACCGAACGCAATCGCGAGGGCAGGATGACCGCAGGCAGCAGCGCGCAGGACGCGATTCCGCAGGATGTCGCCCCGCAGGACGCCGCCGACACGGCCGCTTCCCCGGCCCGGCCCGATTCCACCGCCGATACCCATTTCGGCTTCCGCACCGTGCCGCTCGGCGACAAGCAGCGCATGGTCGATGAGGTGTTCCACTCGGTCGCCCGTCGCTACGATGTGATGAACGACCTGATGTCGCTTGGCCTGCACCGGGTGTGGAAGGACCTGCTGGTCTCGCGCATCCGTCCGCCGAAGAACGCGCGGCCGTTCCGCCTGCTGGATGTGGCCGGCGGCACCGGCGACGTGTCGTTCCGCACCGTCGAGGCCGGCGGCGCCGGCACCAGCGCGGTGGTGGCCGACATCAATGGCGGCATGCTCGGGGTCGGGCGCGAGCGCGCCGCGCGCCTCGGCCATGCCGAGAAGGTGGAGTTCGTCGAGGCCAATGCCGAGGAACTGCCCTTCCCGGACAAGTCCTTCGACGCCGCCTCCATCGCCTTCGGCATCCGCAACGTGCCGCGCATGGACAAGGCGCTTGCCGAGATGCGCCGGGTGCTGAAGCCCGGCGGGCACTGCTTCGTGCTGGAGTTCTCGCGCGTCGACGTGCCCGGTCTCGATGCGATCTACGACACCTATTCGTTCAAGGCGATCCCGCCGATGGGCCGCTTCGTGACCGGGGATGCCGAATCCTACCAGTATCTCGTCGAATCGATCCGCCGCTTTCCGGCGCCGGAGCTGTTCGCCCAGATGATGCGCGAGGCCGGGCTGAGGCGCGTCGGATGGACCCCGCTGACGGGCGGCATCGTCTGCCTGCACAGCGGCGCGAGGATCTGAGCGCGAGGATCTGGATATATCGTGGCCACTTTTCTCGGAGACATGCTGAGGCTCGCCCGTGCGGGCTATGTGATGGCGCGCGAGGGCGTGCTCGCCCGCGTCGATCCCGATATCTTGCCGCCGGGCACCGAACCTCTGTTCCGCCTCGCTCGGCTGATCGAGCGGCGCGACGGGCGTTCCAGCGCCGCGGCGCTGGGTGCGGCGCTTTCCCGGCTCGGGCCGTCCTATGTAAAGCTCGGCCAGTTCCTGGCGACGCGGCCGGACGTGGTCGGCGTCGAGATGGCGCGCGACCTCGAAGTGCTGCAGGACCGCATGCCGGCCTTCCCGCAGGGCGTGGCGGAGGCGGCGATCGCCCGCACGCTCGACCGGCCGGTCGCGGCCGTCTACGCCGCGCTCGGCCCGCCGATCGCCGCCGCCTCCATCGCCCAGGTGCACCAGGGCGAGACGCGCGAGGCCGAGGGGACGCCGCGCCAGGTGGCGGTGAAGGTGCTGCGGCCGGACGTGCAGGCGCGATTCCACGCCGACCTGTCTTCCTTTTACCGCGCCGCGCGGATCGGCGAGCGGGCCTCGCCGGAAGGGCAGCGGCTGCGCCTCGTCGCCATCGTCGATACGCTGGCCCGGTCGGTGGCGATGGAGATGGACCTGCGGCTGGAGGCGGCCGCGCTGTCCGAACTGGCGCAGAACACCGCCGCCGAGACCGATTTCCGCGTGCCGGCGGTCGACTGGGACCGCACCGGCCGCGAGGTGCTGACCACCGAATGGATCGACGGCATCAAGCTGAACGACATGGAAGGGCTGCGCGCCGCCGGCCACGACCTGCCGGAGCTGGGCCGCATCCTGATGCAGTCCTTCCTGCGCCACGCGCTGCGCGACGGCTTCTTCCATGCCGACATGCATCCGGGCAACCTGTTCATCGACGCCGAGGGGCGGCTGGTGGCGGTGGATTGCGGCATCATGGGCCGGCTGGGGGTGAAGGAGCGGCGCTTCCTCGCCGAGATTCTCTACGGCTTCATCACCCGCAACTGGATCCGCACCGCCGAGGTGCATTTCGAGGCCGGCTACGTGCCGATGCACCATTCGGTGGAGGATTTCGCCCAGGCGATCCGTGCCATCGGCGAGCCGATCCACTCGCGCAGCGCCAGCGAAATCTCGATGGCGAAGCTGCTGACGTTGCTGTTCGAGGTGACCGCGCTGTTCGACATGAAGACGCGGCCGGAACTGCTGCTGCTGCAGAAGACCATGGTGGTGGTGGAGGGCGTCGCGCGCACCCTCGACCCGGACCTCAACATGTGGCGCACCGCCGAGCCGGTGGTGCGAGCCTGGATCGAGCGCAATCTCGGCCCGGCGGGCAAGCTGGAGGAGGCGGCGCACGGGCTGCAGGCGGTCGGCCGCGGTCTGCAGGCGCTGCCGGACCTGATCGCCCAGGGCCAGCGCATCGCCAGCCAGCTGGACCGCTCGACCCGCGACGGCCTCGCGCTCGCCCCGGAGACGGTGGAGGCGATCGGCCGGGCGGAGGGGCGCGGCAATCGCGGCCTCACCTGGGCGCTGTGGGTGATCGCGGCGCTGCTGGCGGCGCATCTGATCTTCTGAGCGGGTAGCGGCGGCGATGAGCCTCGTTCACAATGAGCGCACGAAACTGTCCGCGACCTACCTAAACGGCATTGCCATCGCGGTGATGGCCGTCGGCGGGCTTGGCCCGGTCGTGTCGGTCCTGAACGGCGGTGCCGTACCCGCCCTGGGTATCGCCGCCGTCAGCGTGATTTGCCTCGCGGGCAGCGTCGCCCTACATTTCCTGGCAAGACGTCTCCTAGGGAGCCTTGAGCCATGAGCACCGCGGACTTCCTGCTGCTGCTGATCATGCCGGTCGGCGCCCTTGTCGTCGGCGGCATCGTCTATCTGGTCGCCTCGCGCGACCACCATCCTCATGCCGGTCCGGCCGAGTGACGACCCGGCTCATCGTCCCGATTCCGGCCTGATCGCCTCTGGGCCGCGCGGTAGCTCTGCGCTATAGGCCACTCAGGCAACGAGGCGCAGGCTTAACCGCATGCTCGCAGGCAAGACGGTCCTTCTCATCATCGGCGGCGGCATCGCCGCCTATAAGAGCCTCGACCTCATCCGCCGGCTCAAGGAGCGCGGCGCGCGGGTTCGCGTGGTGATGACCGGGGCGGCGCAGAAATTCGTCACCCCGCTCGCCGCCGGGGCGTTGTCGCACGAGCCGGTGTTCACCGAATTGTTCGATCGCGCCGCCGAGCAGGATATCGGCCATATCCGCCTCGCCCGCGAGGCCGACCTGGTGCTGGTCGCGCCGGCCACCGCCGACCGCATGGCGAAGATGGCACACGGCCTCGCCGACGACCTCGCCGGCGCGGTGCTGCTGGCGACGCGGGCGAAGGTGCTCCTCGCCCCGGCGATGAACCCGGCAATGTGGGTGCACCCGGCGACGGTGCGCAATGTCGCGCTGCTCAGGGCCGATGGCGTCGCCTTTATCGGTCCCAGCGCCGGGGCGATGGCGGAGCGCGGCGAGGAGGGTTTCGGCCGCATGGCCGAGCCGATCGAGATCGCGGATGCCGCCGGGGCGCTGCTGGCCGACGGCCCGCTGTCGGGCCGGCATGTGCTCGTCACCTCCGGCCCGACGCATGAGCCGATCGATCCGGTGCGCTATATCGCCAACCGTTCCTCCGGCAAGCAGGGGCACGCCATCGCCGCCGCCGCCGCCGCCGCCGGCGCGCGGGTGACGCTGGTGTCCGGGCCGGTGAGCCTGCCGGATCCGGCTGGCATCGACGTGCGCCATGTCGAGACGGCCCGCGACATGCTGGCGGCGGTGGAGTCGGCGTTGCCGGCCGATGCGGCGGTGTTCGCCGCCGCGGTGGCCGACTGGCGGGTGGCCGCCGAAGCCAACCAGAAGCTCAAGAAGGACGGCAACGCGCTGGCACCGCTGGCGCTGACCGAGAACCCGGACATTCTCGCCGGCATTGCCCGCCGCATCGAAGGGCGCCCGCGTCTCGTCGTCGGCTTCGCGGCGGAGACGCAGAACGTCGTCGCCCATGCCCAGGCCAAACTCGCCCGCAAGGGCTGCGACTGGATCGTCGCCAATGACGTGTCACAGGACGGCGGCTACCAGAGAGGCATTCCCGGCGGGGTGATGGGGGCGGACACCAATGCCGTGCATCTCGTCAGCGCCGCCGGTGTCGAGCATTGGCCGACCGCCTCCAAGGCGGAGATCGCGCAGCGCCTCGTGGCGCGCATCGCCGTGGCGCTCGGCCCGCAGGAGAATCGATCGTGAGTGTTGCCGTTCCCGTCCTCGTGCTGCCGCATGGCGAGGGCCTGCCGCTGCCGTCCTACGCGACCGAGGGGGCCGCCGGGCTCGATCTCATCGCCGCCGTGCCGGAGGGCGAGCCGCTGGTCCTTGCGCCGCTGGGCCGTGCCGCGGTGCCGACGGGGCTCGGCCTGGCCGTGCCGGCCGGCTTCGAGGCGCAGGTGCGTCCACGTTCGGGTCTGGCGCTGAAGAGCGGCGTCACGGTGCTCAACGCGCCCGGCACCGTCGATTCGGATTATCGCGGCGAGGTGAAGGTGCTGCTGGTCAATCTCGGCCCCGAACCCTTCACCATAGAGCGCGGCATGCGCATCGCCCAGATGGTGGTGGCCCCGGTCACCCGCGTGACTCTCGAAAAATCCCGTGATTTAGAAAAAACAACGCGTGGTGATGGTGGATTTGGTTCGACAGGGCTCGACGGCAGGCAAATATCGCGCTAGCCAATGAGGCATGCCGCGTTTGTCTGACAAAAGCCTGCTGGCCATTGCCGCCGTCGTCGACGTCGCCCTCTATGCGCGGGGCACGCCGGTGGCGGCCAAGGCGCTTGCCGCGCGCCATGAATTGCCGCCGCGCCATCTCGAGCCGGTATTGCAATCGCTGGTGCATGCCGGGGTGCTGAAGGGCGTGCGCGGACCGCGCGGTGGTTATGAACTCGCCCGCGAGCGTCGGCGCATCACCGTCGCCGAAATCGTGCGGGTGGTGGAGGCGGAGGCCGGCGACGCGCTCGACAGCCTGCCCGCCATCGTGCGCGACGTGATCCAGCCAGCGGTCGGCGAGGCCGAGCACACCTTCGAGGCGGCGCTGGATGCGGTGACGGTCGAGGATCTGTGTCGCAGCTCGGCGCAGAGGGAAGACCGGCGCGCCATGCCGGAAGGCATAGATTTCACGATTTAACTTTGTGATATTTCGGTTTCTCGACAGTATCACGTGAATATGTTAGGCCTCGGATCAACCACCGGCGGCTCCGTGATCGTCCCGCAGGCGATCGCCTCGTACCATCCTTCCTCGGTAACCGCCGCGACAATGTCCCATCGGAGGCACCCATGGCCGAGTCCGCCCCTTCGTCCGCCATTTCGTCGGCCGCCGCCGGTTCTCCTGCAGCCAGACCCGGCCGCGGCCGCGTCTATTCCTCGATCACCGAGACCGTCGGCGACACGCCGCTGGTCGAGCTTTCCCGCCTGCCGGCGCAGCGCGGCGTGAAGGCGCGCATTCTCGCCAAGCTCGAATTCTTCAATCCGCTCGCCAGCGTGAAAGACCGCATCGGCCTGTCGATGATCGAGGCGATGGAGGAGGCGGGGGTGCTGAAGCCGGGCACCGTGCTGGTCGAACCGACCTCGGGCAATACCGGCATCGCTCTCGCCTTCGTGGCAGCCGCGCATGGTTACAAGCTGATGCTGGTGATGCCGGAATCGATGTCGGTGGAACGGCGCAAGATGCTGGCGCTGCTCGGCGCCGAGCTGGTGCTCACCCCGGCGGCGCAGGGCATGCGCGGCGCGGTGGCCAAGGCCGAGGAACTGGTGAAGGAACTGCCGGATGCCATCATCCCGCAGCAGTTCCGCAACCCGGCCAATCCGGAGGCGCACCGGCGCTACACCGCCGAGGAAATCTGGAACGATACCGATGGCGCGGTGGACGTGGTGGTGTCGGGTGTCGGCACCGGCGGCACCATCACCGGCATTGGCCAGGTGCTGAAGCCGCGCAAGCCGGGCTTGCGGATGGTGGCGGTGGAGCCGGAGGATTCCCCGGTGCTTTCCGGCGGCCAGCCCGGCCCGCACAAGATCCAGGGCATCGGCGCCGGCTTCATCCCCGAGGTGCTCGACCGGTCGGTGATCGACGAGGTTGTCACCGTCGGCAACCAGACCGCCTTCGAAACCGCGCGCGCCGCGGCCCGGCTCGAGGGCATCCCCGTCGGCATCTCTTCCGGCGCGGCGATCGCCGCGGCGCTGGAGATCGGCGCCCGGCCGGACATGGCGGGAAAGACCATCGTGGTCATCATCCCGTCCTTCGCCGAACGCTACCTTTCCACCGCCCTGTTCGAAGGGCTGTGAACCGTCGCCTCCACGGGCATTCCAGAGCCTCCCCGCCTTCGCTACAGTCGCACTGATTCGGCACGTTCGGCGGCACGTTCGTATTCACGCCGAACCGATACGGGGCAGAGCGGCGGCGACAGGGAGACGGGCGCGGATGGCGCAACCGGCCGGCAACGGCGGTGCAGACGGACGGGTGCGAGCCTTCGCGGGGCGCGCCGTTGCTGCCATATGCTCCCATTGGCCGGGTCGGCGCGATCTGCTGGCCACCACCGCGCTGACGCTTTCCGCCGGCGCCACGCCGGCCGGCGCCGCGGACCTGCTTGGCGGCGCGGCGTCCAGCCTCGCCGCGCTCGATCCCGGTACGCTTGTCGGCCTGTCGCTGGCGCTCGGCCTGCTCGCTTTCGCCACCACCACCGCCATCGTGCATGTGCGCTTCCGCCGCGCTGCCGGCGCCCGCGAGGCGGCCGCCTTCGCCGAGATCTCGCGGCTGGAGGCGCAGATCGAGGAAGGCCGCGCCCTGCTGATGGCCGAGCCGCAGATCGTCGTGGTGTGGCGGGATCCCGCCGCCGATCCCGAGATCATCGGCAATACCCCCGCCTTCACCGGCGTCGCCGCGCCGGCGCGCATTCTCGCCTTCGGCAGCTGGCTCGCGCCGCCCTCCGCCCGTGACATTGAGGCGGCGGTCGACCTGCTGCGCCGCCGGGGCACGCCGCTCGCGGCATCGCTCGTCACCCAGGACGGGCGTTATGTCGAGGCCGATGGCCGCCCGGTCGGCTCCGCCGTGGTGCTGAGGCTGCGCGACATTACCGGCGTACGGCGCGACCACGCCAGGCTCGCCGAGGCGCATGCGCTGCTGGAGGACCAGACCCGGGCGTTGCGCAACCTTGTCGACGCTATTCCCGCTCCCGCCTGGCTCGCCGACGCCGACGGCCGGCTGGCCTTCGCCAATGCGGCTTATGTGCATGCGGTCGAGGCGCGCGATCTGCGGGATGCGCTCGGCCGCGACCTCGCGCTGCTCGACGCCGCCGCGCGCCGGCAGGCACTCGCCGCCCTCGCCACGGCCGGCGCCTTCAATGCCCGGCTGCCGGTGGTGGTCGCCGGCAGCCGCCGTCTGGTCGACGTCCGCGAGGCGGCGGTAGCGGACGGCATCGCCGGCATCGCTCTCGACGCCACCGAGGAAGAGCGCATCCGCACCGAGCTCGCCCATGCGCTGGGCGCGCACCGGCGTACGCTCGACCAGCTATCGACGGCTGTCGCCATTTTCGGCGAGGACAAGCGGCTCATCTTCCACAATGCCGCCTATGCCACGCTGTTCGATCTCGATCCCGCCTTCCTCGACGACCGGCCCAGCGACGTCGCGGTGCTGGACCGTCTGCGCGCCGGGCGCCGCCTGCCGGAGCAGGCGGATTTCCGCGCCTGGCGCGCCGAACTGCACGAGGCCTATCGCTCGATCGAGCCGAGGGAACACTGGTGGCACCTGCCGGGCGGGCGCACGCTGCGCGTCGTCACCGCGCCGAATCCCGAGGGCGGCGTCACCTATCTGTTCGACGAGGTCACCGAGCGCCTCGCCCTGGAAAGCCGCTTCAACGCGCTGACCCGCATCCAGAGCGAGACGCTGGACGCGCTCGCCGAGGCGGTGGCGGTGTTCGGCAGCGACGGACGGCTCGGCCTTTCCAACAGCGCCTTCCGCCGCATGTGGCGGCTGGAGGCGGGCCAGCTTGCCGGCCGTCCGCATATCGACGCGGTGGTCGAGGCGTGCCGGGGGCTGTCGGCGGACGAGGCGGCGTGGAGCCGGCTGCGCGCCGCCGTCACCGGCATCGAGGCGCGGGTACCGGCGACGTTCCGCCTGGAGCGGGCGGACCGCATGATCCTCGACGGCTCCACCCAGCCGCTGCCGGATGGTGGCACCCTCGTCACGCTGCGCGACGTCACCGACAGCGTCAATGTCGAGCGGGCGCTGGTCGATCGCAACGAGGCGCTGGTCGCCGCCGACCATCTCAAGAGCACCTTCGTCAGCCATGTCTCCTATGAACTGCGCTCGCCGCTGACCACCATCATCGGTTTCGCGCAGCTGCTCGACGATACCGGCATCGGGCCGCTCAACGACCGCCAGCGCGCCTATGTGAACCACATCACCGAGAGCAGCGCGGCGCTGCTGGCCATCATCAACGACATTCTCGACCTCGCCACCATCGACGCCGGGGCGATGACCCTCGACCTCGCCGAGGTCGATGTGCGCGGCGCCATGGAGGCAGCGGCCGAGGGCGTGCGTGACCGGCTGGTCGAGGGCAATCTCACCCTCTCCATCGAGGCGCCGGCGAGCGCGGGCAGCTTCCGCGCCGACGCCAAGCGGGTGCGGCAGGTGCTGTACAATCTGCTGTCCAATGCCGTCGGCTTCGCGCCCGCCGGCTCGACGGTGCGGCTGGCGGCCGAGCGGCGCGGCGGCGAGGTGGTCTTCCAGGTGCGTGACGAGGGGCCGGGCATCCCGCCGGAGATCGGCGCCCGGCTGTTTGATCGTTTCGAGACCCACACCTCAGGCTCGCGCCATCGTGGGGTCGGGCTCGGCCTTTCCATCGTCCGTTCGCTCATCGCCCTGCATGGCGGGTCGATCCAGATCGGCCCGGCGCCGGGCGGCGGCACGCTGGTGACCTGCCGCTTCCCGCTCGACAGCGGCACGGCGCAAGTGGCGGCGGAGTAGCGGATGAAGGAGGTGCAGATCGGGGTGGGGCAAATGTCCGGGGGACAGGCCATGGGCGCGCAAGCCGCCGGAACGCCGGTGCATTGGAGCGTGGTGCTGCCGGACGAGCACGCCACCGCCCGCCTCGCCATGGACCTCGCCTTCGCCTTGGCGCCGGGCGATCTCGTCGCGCTCGACGGCGATCTCGGCGCCGGCAAATCGACGCTGGCGCGGGCGCTGATCCGCGCGCTGGCCGACGATCCCGCGCTTGAGGTGCCGAGCCCGACCTTCAATCTGGTCCAGACCTACGATCTGCCGCGCCACCGGGTGGTGCATGCCGATTTCTACCGGCTGGGGGACCCTTCCGAGCTCGAGGAAATCGGCTGGGACGAACTCGCCGACGGAGCGGTCGCCCTGGTCGAATGGCCGGAGCGGGTGCCGGCGGTGCTGGCGGTGCCGAACCGGCTGGAAGTGCATATCGCCATGACGCCGGAGGCGAGCGACACCACCCGGCGCGTCCGGCTCATCGCCCATGGCCGGGTCGCCGACGCGCTGCGTCGCATGAAGGCGATCCGCTCGCTGATAGATCTCGCCGGCTTCGGTCCCGCCCGCCGCCGGCACCTGCAGGGCGATGCCTCCACCCGCGCCTATGAGCGGCTGGTCGGCAAGACCCGCAACGCCATCCTGATGAACGCGCCGCGGCGGCCGGACGGGCCGCCGGTGCAGGACGGCAAGCCCTACAGCGCCATCGCCCATCTCGCCGAGGATGTGAAGCCCTTCGTCGCCATGGCCCGTGGCCTCGCGGCGCGCGGCTTCTCGGCACCGACCATCTACGCCGCCGACCTCGCCAGCGGCCTGCTGGTCATCGAGGATCTCGGCGACGCGGGCGTAGTGAGCGGCACTCCGCCGGCCCCGATTCCCGAGCGCTACGAGGCTGCGGTCGACGTGCTCGCCGCGCTGCACGGGATGGAGCTGCCCTCCACGCTCACCGTCTCGCCGGATCACGATCATGTATTGCCGGCTTACGACCTGTCGGCGTTGCTGATCGAGGTCGAGCTGCTGCTTGACTGGTACATTCCCCATCGCGGCGGCGCCAGGGTGAGCGACGCGCTGCGCGCCGAGTTCCGCGGGCTGTGGACGGCGGCGCTCGCCGGTTCGCTGGCGCAGAAGCCGACCTGGGTGCTGCGCGACTATCATTCGCCGAACCTGATCTGGCTGCCGGAGCGCCAGGGCCTCGCCCGGGTCGGCATCATCGATTTCCAGGACGCGGTGATGGGCCCGCCGGCCTATGACCTCGTCTCGCTGGCGCAGGATGCGCGCGTCGACGTGTCCGAGGAGCTGGAGCTGCACCTGCTCGGCCGCTACATCCGCGACCGGCGGGGGGAAGAGGATTTCGACGTCCGCGGCTTTGCCGCCTCCTATGCGGTGATGGGCGCGCAGCGGGCGACCAAGATTCTCGGCATCTTCGCCCGGCTCGACAAGCGGGACGGCAAGCCGCAATACCTTCGCCACATCCCGCGGATATGGAACTACCTCCAGCGCGGTCTGGCCTTCACCGACCTCGCGCCGCTGAAGGCGTGGTTCGACCGCCACGTTCCCACTCCGGACCTGCCCGCGCCTGGCCTGCCCTCCGACCCGCCCGCCGACCAACCTCCCGAGCAGCCGCAGACGATATGAGCCCGATCCGCAACGCCATGGTGCTCGCCGCCGGTCTCGGCACCCGCATGCGGCCGCTGACCGACGATCGCCCCAAGCCGATGGTGGAGGTCGCCGGCAAGCCGCTGATCGATCACGTGCTGGACCGGCTCGCCGATGCCGGCATCGAGACGGCGGTGGTCAATCTCCATTATTTCGCCGACCGGCTGGAAGCCCATCTCGCCGGCCGCACCTGCCCGCGCCTCGTGTTCTCCGACGAGCGCGATCAGCTGCTCGACACCGGCGGCGGCATACGGAAGGCGCTGCCGCTGCTCGGCGACGCGCCGTTCGTCTCGATCAATTCCGATACAATCTGGATCGAGGGCATCCGCCCCAACCTGCCGAGCCTCATGGAGGCGTTCGATCCGGCGAAGATGGACGCGATCCTGCTGCTCGCCGCCGCGACCGGATCGGTCGGCTATGACGGGCGTGGCGACTTCGTCATGGATGGCGACGGCCGGCTGACCCTGCGTGGAGAAGGGCTGATGGCGCCCTTCGTCTATGCCGGGGCGGCGGTGCTGGCGCCGGCGCTCTTCGACCGGACGCCGGAAGGGCCGTTCTCGCTGGTGAAGCTGTTCGCCCGCGCCGCCGAGGCCGGCCGGCTGTTCGGGCTGCGGCTGGAAGGCGTGTGGATGCATGTCGGCACGCCGGAGGCGATCGGCGAGGCCGAGCTCGCCGTCAGCCTGTCGACCGAATAGGGCCGGCGACGGGCCTTTGCCGCCGGCATCCTCTACACTCGCCGGATGCACGATTCGACAGGCCGGGACATGCCCGCGTCGCAGACAGCGTTCGATTTCGCGGAAGCGGCGCCGCCGATGGTGCGGCGGCCGGCGCGCGTCTTCACTATTCCCGCCTCGGCGCCGTTCCTGCCGGTGCTGGCGGAGGCGCTACTGGGCGGCGTGCTGGTGCCCGGCTTCGCGCCCCTGGGCGATCCGCTGGCGCTGGCTTCCGCCACCATCTATCTGCCGACCCGCCGCGCCGGCCGCCTGTTCGCCGAGGAACTGCGCCGGCGCATGGGCGGTACCACGCTGTTGCCGAAGATCGTCCCGGTCGGCGACGTCGACGAGGACGCGCTGATCTTCGCGCAGGAGAACGCCGGCCCACCGAAAGCGGTCGCCCCGACCACCCGGCGGCTGGCGCTGGCCAGCCTGGTCGGCAAATGGCGGGCGGCTCTGAGCGACGAGGACGGGCGCAGCGCGGTGGCGGCAGGGCCGGGGGCCAGCCTCGCGCTCGCCGACGCGCTGGCGCGGCTAATCGACGAGATGGCGGCACAGCAGGTGCCGTGGTCGCGGCTCGACGATCTGGTGCCCGGCGAGCACGACCAGTATTGGGACATGGCGCTCGACTTCCTCAAGATCGCCCGCGAGGCGTGGCCGGCGCTGCGGGGCGAGGAAGTGGACGGCGCGGTGCGCCGCGACCGGCTGATCGATGCCGAGGCGGCCCGGCTGGCGGCACTTGGCGCCGCCGCGCCGCCGGTGATCGCTGCCGGCTCCACCGGCTCGATGCCGGCCACCGCCCGGCTGCTCGACGCCGTCGCGCGCCTGCCGCACGGGGCGCTGGTGCTGCCGGGCCTCGACGCGCACATGTCGGAAGCCGACTGGCGCTCGCTCACGCAGGCGGCGGACCCGGCGCCGAGCCACCCGCAATACGGGCTGGCCCGCCTGCTCGACGGCATGCAGGTGCGACGTGCCGAGGTGGTCGCGCTGGCCGAGCCTGCCGGGCACTGCCGCGATCTGCTGCTGTCCGAGGCGCTGCTGCCGGCCGAGGCGACGCAGGGATGGGCCAGCCTCGCCGACCGCCTGCCGGAGGCGGCCCGCGCCGCGGCGCTCGCCGAGGTCACGCTGATCGAGGCCGACGATGCGCGCGAGGAGGCGCTCGCCATCGCCCTGGTGTTGCGCGCGGCACTGGAGGAGGAGGGGCGCCGCGCGGCGCTGATCACTCCGGATCGCGATCTCGCCCGCCGTGTCGCCGCCGAGCTGCTGCGCTTCGGCGTCGCCATCGACGATTCAGCCGGCGAGCCTTTGTCGGAAAGCGGCGCCGGCCGCTTTGCCCGGCTCATCGCCGATGTGGCGGCCGAACGTCTGGCACCGCTGCCGCTGGCGGCGCTGCTTCGCCACAGCGCGGCCCGCTTCGGGCTCGGGCGCGCGGCGCTCGGGAAGGCGGCGGACGCGCTGGAACTGATGGTGCTGCGCGGTCCGCGGCCGGCGCCGGGCGCCGAGGGGCTCGTCGCCGCCATTGCCGCCTTCCGGCCGGAGGACTGGCACCGTGACGATCCGCGGCACGATGTCGATGACGACCAGCGCGCGCGTGCGGCCGATCTCGGCCAGCGCCTGACGGCGGCGCTCGCGCCGCTCGCCGGGCTCGGACCGGGCCTGCATGCCTTCGCCGATCTTGTCGGCGCCCACCGTGCCGCGCTGGCGGCGGCGCTGGCCGGCACCGACGGCGCACCGGCGGAGCCGACGCCGGGGGAGCCGATGCCGGGGGAGCCGATGCCGGATCTGGCGGCGCTGGCGACCGCCTTTGACGAGCTCATGGAGGGTGCGCCGCTCGCCCCGGCGATGAGCCTGGCGGACTATGCCGCCGCACTGACCCACCTCCTTGCCGACACGCCGGTGCGTCCGCCGCTCGACGCCGGGGCGCGGCTGCGCATCTACGGCCCGCTGGAAGCCCGCCTGGTGGATGTCGACCGGGTGGTGCTGGCCAGCCTGGTCGACGATGTCTGGCCCTCGGCGGTGCGGCCGGACCCCTGGCTGAGCCGGCCGATGCGCGCCGGGCTCGGCCTCGACGTGCCGGAACGGCGCATCGGCCTTGCCGCGCATGATTTCGCGCAGGCCTGCGGCGCGCCGGAGCTCATCCTCACCTATCCGCGCAAGCTCGGCGGCGCCCCCACCGTGCCGTCGCGCTTCCTGCAGCGGCTGGCGGCGGTGAGCGGGCGGCGGGCCTGGGACGAGGTGCGGGCGCGTGGCGAGCGCTGGCGCCGCGTTGCCGCGGCGCTCGATGTCGAGCCGGCGAAGGAGCGTATCCGGCGGCCGGCGCCGACGCCGCCGGTGGCGTTGCGCCCGACCCGGCTCAGCGTCACCGAGATCGAGACCTTCCTGCGCGATCCCTACGCCATCTATGCCCGGCATGTGCTGGGCCTGCGCCCGCTGGATCCGCTCGACGCCCCGCCCGGCGCCGGCGAGCGCGGCACCGCCATTCACGAGGCGCTGGGCGAGTTCGCCAAGGCGTATCCGCAGGCACTGCCGGCCGATGCGGCAAGCCGGCTCGCGGCGTTCGGCCGGGCGGCCTTCGCGCCGCTTGTCGCCTTTCCCGCCGAGCATGCGCTGTGGTGGGCGCGCTTCGAGAAGCTGATGCCGTTCTATCTCGCCTGGGAACGCGGCCGCCGGTCCAGCATGGATCGCGTCATCGCCGAGGCCGGCGGGCACGTCCTCATCGCCGGCACGCGCGGGCCGTTCCGGCTCAACGCCTATGCCGACCGCATCGAGCAGCGCAAGGGCGGCGGCCTCGCCATCCTCGACTTCAAGACCGGCGCCGTGCCCACCGCCAAGCAGACCCGCGCCAATTATTCGCCGCAGCTGCCCTTGGAGGCTGCCATCGCCGCCCGTGGCGGTTTCCAAGGCGTGCCGGGCGAGGAGGCGATGGAACTCGTCTATGTGAAGCTCGGCACCGCCGCGCTGAAGGAGATTTCCGCCGTCGACAAGGAGATGACGGCGCAGGGCCTGGCCCAGGACGCGCTGGAGCGGGTGACGACGCTGGTGCAGGCCTTCGAGAACCCGGCCCAGCCCTATATTGCCTTGCGCCGCACGCAGTTCCGCGGTCGTTCGGGAAGCTATGACCATCTGGCGCGGGTGCGTGAATGGTCGGTCGGCGAGGAGGAGGCCGGCGAATGAGCGAGGCGCCTCTTTCCTCCGCCGCGCTCGGCGCCGCCACGGCGCTGCAGACGCGGGCTTCCGATCCCGGCCTTTCGGTATGGGTGTCGGCCAATGCCGGCGCCGGCAAGACGCATGTGCTGGCCCGGCGGGTGATCCGCCTGCTGCTGCGCGGCGTGCCGCCCGGGCGCATCCTGTGCCTCACCTATACCAAGGCCGCCGCCGCCAACATGGCCAACCGGGTGCTGGCGATCCTGCGCGATTGGGCGGTGGTGGGCGATGCCGATCTCGACAAGGCGATCGGCGCCATCGATGCCGGCGGTTCGGCATCCTTGCGCGCCCGCGCCCGCTCGCTGTTCGCGCTGGCGCTGGAAACGCCGGGCGGGCTGAAGATCCAGACCATCCACGCCTTTTGCGGTCACCTTCTGCGCGCCTTTCCCTTCGAGGCCGGCGTGCCGGCCGGCTTCCGCTCGCTGGAGGACGCGCAGCGGCTGGAATTGCTCGCTCTGGTGCGGGCGCGCATCGTGCAGCAGGCGGCCGGCGCGCCGGACACGCCGCTCGGCCGCGCCTTCGCGCTGATCATCGGCGAGGTGGCCGATAGCGGCCTCGACGAATTGCTCGCCGCCCTGCTCGATGCGCCGGACGCGCTCGATGCGGGCGAGGCCGATCTTGCCCGCCTGGCCGGGCTCGATCCGGTGGAGCCCAGCGCCGCCATCGCCCGACGCATCGTCGACGAGGCGCTGATCCCGCGCGGGGCATGGCGGGGCATGGGCGAGGCGCTCATCGCCGCGGGCGGAAATGCCGCCCGGCGGGGCGCCGATCTCCTCGCCGCCGCGCAGGCGGCGGAGGACGAGGTGGTGGATGCCTATGCCGGGGTGTTCCTGAAGGCTGATGGCGGCGCCTATGCCGACAAGTTCCTCGGCTCCGGCGAGGTGCGCGCCGCCTTCCCGGCGCTCGCCGCCGAACGCGACCGCCTCGCCGCGCTCGGCCCGCGCCTCGCCGCCGCCCGCGTGGTGGAGAAGAGCCTCGCGGCGCTGGAGCTCGGCCGCGCGGCGCGCCGGCTCTATGAGGCGGAAAAAGCCGCGCGCGGCATGCTCGATTTTGCCGATCTGGTCAGCAGTGCGCGACGCCTGCTCGGCTCCGGGGCTTCGGCCTGGGTGCACTACAAGCTCGATCGCGGCATCGATCATGTGCTGCTCGACGAGGCGCAGGACACCAGCCCCGAGCAATGGGAGGTGATCCAGCCGCTGGTGATGGAGTTCTTCGCCGGCGAAGGCGCGCGGGAGGAGGCCGCCGGGGCGCCCCGCACCCTGTTCGTGGTCGGCGACGAGAAGCAGTCGATCTTCTCCTTCCAGGGCGCGGATCCCAGCCGTTTCGACGCCATGCGCGCCGAATTCGCCCGCCACGCTCCGGAGCAGGCCTTCGCGCATGTGAAGCTGCAGCATTCCTTCCGCTCGGCGCCGGGCATCCTCGCGGCGGTGGACGAGGTGTTTTCGCGCGAGGAAGCCTATCGCGGCCTGACCGCCAGCGCCGAGCGCACCGTGCATGTGCCGATCCACGCGCAACTGCCGGCGCGGGTGGAAATCTGGGAACCGGAAGCCCCGGTCGAGCAGCCGGAGCCGGATGCCTGGCAGCGCCCACTCGACGCGCCGCGCCATGATGACCCGGTGAGCCGGCTCGCCGACAAGATCGCCAGCCACATCAAGGCGCTGATCGACGGTGGCGCGCCGGTGGAGGATCGCGGCGGCCCCCGTGCCGCCCGCGCCGGCGACTTCCTGGTGCTGGTGCGCCGACGCAGCGCCCTGTTCGAGGCGGTGATCCGGGCGCTGAAGCAGGTTGGTGTCGCGGTGGCGGGTGCCGACCGGCTGGTGGTCGCCGAGCATATCGCGGTGATGGACCTTGCCGCGCTCGGCGAGGCGCTGCTGTCGCCGGACGACGAGTTGTCGCTGGCGAGCGCGCTGAAGAGCCCGTTGTTCGGCTTCGACGATGACGACCTCATCGCGCTGCTGCCGAAGCGCGAGGCGCGGCTGATCGACGAGCTGACCCGCCGCGCCGGCGAGCGGCCGCACTGGCGGGCGGCGGTGGAGCGGCTGGATCGGCTGCGCCCGGAGGCGGCGAGCCTGCGCCCGTTCGACTTCTATGCCCGCGTGCTGGGGCGCGAGCGCGGCCGGGCGCTGATGCTGGCGCGGCTCGGGCCGGAGGCGGCGGACGCGCTCGACGAGATGCTGGCCATCGCCCGCGCCTATGAGAGCACCGAGGCGCCTTCGCTCGCCGGCTTCCTCGCCTTCCTGCGCGGTGGGCAGGCGCAGGCCAAGCGCGACATGGAGGCCGGGCGCGATCAGGTCCGGGTCATGACCGTGCATGGCGCCAAGGGCCTGGAGGCGCCCTATGTCCTGCTCGCCGACACCACCTCCGGTCCGCAAAAGGGCACGCGCGGCGGCCTGCTGGCCGGCCGGCGGGCGGATGGTGGCCGGGCTTTCCTGGTGGCAGCGCGCAAGGCGGAGGATACGCCGGCCATGGGGCTGCTGCGGCTTGAGGCCGAGGCGGCGCTGATGGACGAGTACCGGCGACTGCTCTACGTCGCGCTCACCCGCGCCGAATGCGCGCTGGTGCTGTGCGGTGCCGATGGCAAGCGCAAGCGCCCGTCCGATTGCTGGTACGACGTGGTGCGTTCGGCGCTGGAGGGGCAGGCCACCGCGGTGCCGGCGATCGGCTTTGCCGGCACCGTGCTGCGCTGGCGCGCGACGCCGGAGCCGGAGCGCGCGGCGGCGGCGCGTGCCGCGGTGCCGGTGAGCGATGCCGGGGCGGACGCCGCGCTCGCCCGCCGGCTGGCGCGTCCGGTGGCTCTGGCGGCGGCGAATCCCCGGTTGCGGCCGTCGCAATCCTCGTCCATCGCGACGCCCGAACAGGCGCGGACCGCTGCCCGCGGCGCGCTGCTGCACCGGCTGTTCGCCGCGCTGGCGGCCCTGCCGGAGGCGCAGCGCCGTACCGCCGGCGGGCGCGTGTTGGCTCTTGCCGGCGTGCCGGACGGCGAGGCCCTGCTCGATGAGGCGCTGGCGACGCTGGCGCTGCCGGAACTGGCGGTGCTGTTCGCGCCGGATGGGCGCGCCGAGGTCGACATTGCCGGCGCCCTTGCCGACGGCACGCTGGTGAGCGGGCGTATCGACCGGCTGGTGGTGTTGCCGGAACGGGTGATCGTCGCCGATTTCAAGACCGACCGCCGGGTGCCGTCGGACCTTTCGACGGCACCGCGCGCGCATGTGGAGCAGATCGCGCTTTATGCCCGGCTGCTGGCGCGGCTCTATCCCGGCCACCGGATCGAGCCGCTGATCGTCTACACCGCCGGGCCGCGCGTGCTAGCGCTGGCCGGGGAACGGCTGTGGACGCCGGGGGAGGACGTCACGTCGGAGTGACGGCGCCTTGACGCGGGTGGGGGGCGATACCTACCTTTGCTTCAACTTCATTTCCCCTTCCGGGGATTCGCGAAAGGTAGCGCCATGGGCGTCGAAAAAGTGTCGGACCAGTCGTTTGAGTCCGATGTGATCAAGTCCTCCGAGCCGGTTCTGGTCGATTTCTGGGCCGAGTGGTGCGGTCCGTGCCGCATGGTCGCCCCGGTGCTCGACGAAGTTGCCGGCGAGATGGGCGACAAGCTGAAGATCGTGAAGCTCAACGTCGACGAAAATCCGGCCGTCGCGTCCAAATACGGCATCATGTCGATTCCGACCCTGCTGCTGTTTAAGGACGGCCAGCTCGCCGCCCGCCAGGTCGGCGCCGCCCCCAAGGCGAAGCTGGTGCAGTGGATCAACAGCGCGATCTGATCGCGCCGGCATTTTCCGCCAAACACACCCCGGAGCGGCCCCGCCGTTCCGGGGTTTTCTTTGGGCGCCGGCGAGGGTCGCGCCAGCAAAAAACCGGACGGGGCGCCCCCGTCCGGCTTTTTCGCCGGGATGTGGTGTCGGCTCAGCCGGCGAGGTCTATCTTGCTCTCGACGGTGGAATCCGCCTTCAGCCGGTAGATCACCGGGGCGCCGGTGGCGAGTTCACGCTTCATGATGCTCTCCGGCGTGTGGTTCTCCAGCACCATGATCAGCGCCCGCAGCGAATTGCCGTGCGCCGCCACCAGCACCCGGTTGCCCTGCAGCACCTTGGGCAGGATCTGCGTCACGTAATAGGGCAGGGTGCGCGCCACGGTGTCCTTCAGGCTCTCGCCGCCCGGCGGCGGCACGTCATAGGAGCGGCGCCAGACATGCACCTGCTCCTCGCCCCATTTCGCGCGGGCGTCGTCCTTGTTGAGGCCGGAGAGGTCGCCATAGTCGCGCTCGTTCAGCGCGATGTCGCGGGTGATCGGCAGGTCGGTCTGGCCGAGTTCGGCCAAAGCGAGGTCGAGGGTCTTCTGCGCCCGCGAAAGCGCGGAGGTGAAGGCGAGGTCGAACCGGTAGCCTTCCGCC
Source organism: Ancylobacter sp. 3268 (assembly GCF_031456575.1). NCBI lineage: Bacteria > Pseudomonadati > Pseudomonadota > Alphaproteobacteria > Hyphomicrobiales > Xanthobacteraceae > Ancylobacter > Ancylobacter sp. 3268. The sequence continues at coordinate 169,929 of NZ_JAVDUX010000011.1, read as the reverse complement.
TTCAGCCGCTGCCCGGCCCGCTTCGCCTCCTCGACGCCGAGGGGCGTGAGGTCCGGGTCGCGCCAGCCTGTGAACAGGTTCTTCAGGTTCCATTCGCTCTGGCCGTGGCGGACAAGCACGAGAAGGCGTTCGGACATCGGGCGTTTCTCCGGGTTGGGGGGACGGCGTGAGCGGGCTGATGCGGCGGTGCGCGGGTGGAATGGCCTAGAAATCCGTGAGGTCGAGCACGTCGCGCATGGAATAGAGGCCGGGCTTGCGGCCACGCGCCCAGCGCGCCGCCGTCAGCGCGCCGCGGGCGAAGATCATGCGATCCTCCGCCTTGTGGGCGAGCTCGATACGCTCGCCCGGTCCGGCGAAGATGACGCTGTGATCGCCGACCACGGTACCGCCGCGCAGCGTGGCGAAGCCGATGTCGCCGGTCCGGCGCGCGCCGGTGTGGCCGTGACGCGTGAACACGCCCTCGGTCTCGAGCGCGACGCCGCGCCCTTCGGCGGCGGCGTTGCCGAGCAGCAGCGCGGTGCCGGAAGGGGCATCGATCTTGCGGTTATGGTGCATTTCGACGATTTCGATGTCGAAATCCTCGTTCAGCGTGCGCGCGGTGCGCTTGACCAGCGCCGCCAGCAGATTGACGCCGAGGCTCATATTGCCGGACTTGACGATGGTGGCGTGCCGGGCGGCGGCCTCGATCCTCGCCTCGTCCTCGACCGAGCAGCCGGTGGTGCCGATGACATGGACGATGCGCGCCTGCGCCGCCAGCGCCGCGAAGGCGACGCTCGCCGCCGGCACGGTGAAGTCGATCACGCCTTCCGCCTTGGCGAACAGCGGCAGCGCGTCGTCGGTCACCTCGACGCCGAGCTTGCCCAGGCCGGCGAGCGCGCCGGCATCGCGACCGAGATTGTCGCTGCCCGGCGGCTCGATCGCCCCGACGAGCACCAGATCGGGAGCCTCGCTCACCGCCTTGATCAGCGCGCGGCCCATGCGCCCGCCGGCGCCGACGATGACCAGCCGCATCTGCGACATATGAGCCACTCCTTCACATTGTGCCCTGCGGTATAGCGGCCGGACATCGCCACGAAAAGTGCTTGTTCGCACGTCATTCTGCCTCAAACGGCGTTGTCGCTTGACGCGCGCGCCGCAGGGCTGTAGAGGTCGCGCAACTTTACGAAGGAGTGGCGCCGGCATGCGCAACAATATTATCCTTATCGTAGGACGGCGCGTCGCCGCGAAGGGAGCCTGACGGCACCTTCGCCCAACGGTGACGCGCGTTAACAGGGCCCCGGACGGGGCCTTTTGATTTTCCGGGGTGGGACCGGGCAAAGCCAGACGCAAAGCAAGACGCAGCAACGAGGTGACGACCATGATGCGCGAGATGACCGGCGCCGAAATGGTGATGCAGGCCCTGATCGATCAGGGCGTCGAACATATGTTCGGCTATCCCGGCGGCGCGGTGCTGCCGATCTATGATGCGATGTTCCACCAGAACCAGGTGCGCCACGTCCTCGTGCGCCACGAGCAGGGCGCGGTGCACATGGCGGAGGGCTATGCCCGCTCCTCCGGCAAGGTCGGCGTCGTTCTCGTCACCTCCGGTCCCGGCGCCACCAATGCGGTGACCGGGCTCACCGACGCGCTGCTCGACTCGATCCCGGTGGTCTGCATCACCGGCCAGGTGCCGACGCATCTGATCGGCTCGGACGCCTTCCAGGAGTGCGACACGGTCGGCATCACCCGTCCGTGCACGAAGCACAATTACCTGGTCCGCGACGTCAACGATCTCGCCCGCGTGCTGCACGAGGCGTTCTATGTGGCGCAGAACGGCCGGCCCGGCCCGGTGGTGGTCGATATTCCGAAGGACGTGCAGTTCGCCAAGGGCGTCTATGTCGGCCCGGAGAACATCCAGCACAAGACCTACCAGCCGAAGCTGAAGGGCGACGACGAAAAGATCCGCGCCGCGGTCGAACTGCTGGCCAAGGCCAAGCGGCCGGTGTTCTACACCGGCGGCGGCGTGATCAATTCCGGACCGGAGGCCAGCCGCCTGCTGCGCGAATTCGCCCGGCTGTCCGGCTATCCGGTCACCTCGACGCTGATGGGTCTGGGAGCCTTCCCGGCCTCCGACAAGCAGTGGCTCGGCATGCTCGGCATGCACGGCACCTACGAGGCCAACATGGCGATGCATGATTGCGACGTCATGGTCTGCGTCGGCGCGCGCTTCGACGACCGCATCACCGGCCGCATCGACGCCTTCTCGCCGGGCTCGAAGAAGATCCACATCGACATCGATCCCTCCTCGATCAACAAGAACGTCAAGGTCGACATACCCATCATCGGCGACGTCAAGCATGTCCTCGAGGACATGCTCGCCTGCTGGCGGGCGATCAAGGCCGAGCCGGACCGCAAGGCGCTCGCTTCCTGGTGGGGGCAGATCGACCGCTGGCGCGCCCGCAAGTCGCTGGCGTTCCAGAACTCCAGCGAGCTCATCAAGCCGCAATTCGCCATCCAGCGGCTTTATGAGGCTGTGAAGGAGAAGGACGTCTACATCACCACCGAGGTCGGCCAGCACCAGATGTGGGCCGCCCAGCACTTCCCCTTCGAGGAGCCCAACCGCTGGATGACCTCCGGCGGCCTCGGCACCATGGGCTACGGCCTGCCCGCCGCCATCGGCGCGCAGGTGGCGCATCCGAACAGCCTCGTCATCGACATCGCCGGCGAGGCCTCGATCCAAATGTGCCTGCAGGAGCTCTCGACCGCGCTGCAGTTCAACCTGCCGGTGAAGATCTTCGTGCTGAACAACGAATATATGGGCATGGTCCGCCAGTGGCAGGATCTGCTGCATGGCGGGCGCTACTCGCACAGCTACTCGGAATCGCTGCCCGACTTCGTGAAGCTGGCCGAGGCTTATGGCGGGGTGGGCATTCGCTGCGCGCGGCCGGGCGACCTCGACGGCGCCATCCAGGAGATGATCAATGTCGACCGGCCGGTGCTGTTCGACTGCCTGGTCGACAAGATGGAAAACGTGCTGCCGATGATCCCGTCGGGCAAGCCGCACAACGAGATGATCATGCCCGATCATCCCGAAGCGCTGGACGACGCGATCAGCGAGGAAGGCAAGATGCTGGTGTGACGCCGCGACGGCCGTTCCGTCCTACCGGCTTTTCTTCCCTCTCCCCGTCGGGGAGAGGGCCTGCCGCTCCATCGATCCGTTGCTTTCCATTTGCTTTCCGAGCACCCCATGCCCCCCGTCAATCATGAAGCCCCCGAGCGTCACACGCTCTCCCTGCTGGTCGACAACGAGCCGGGCGTCCTCGCCCGCATCGTCGGCCTGTTCTCCGGTCGCGGCTACAACATCGACAGCCTCACCGTCTCCGAGGTGAGCCACGATTCCCGGCGCTCGCGCATCACCGTGGTCACTACCGGCGCGCCGATGATCATCGAGCAGATCAAGAGCCAGCTCGACCGGCTGGTGCCGGTCCACCGCGTCGTCGACCTCACCGTCACCGGCAAGGCGGTGGAGCGCGAGCTGGCCCTCATCAAGGTGCGCGGCAAGGGCGAGATCCGCCAGGAGGCGCTGCTGATCGCCGACAGCTTCCGGGCACGGACGGTCGACACCACGCTGGAGAGCTTCGTGTTCGAGATCACCGGCAAGCCGGAAAAGATCGACCAGTTCGTCTCGCTGCTGGAGCCGCTCGGCCTGGTCGAGGTCTCGCGCACCGGCGTCGCCGCCATTGGCCGCGGCCCGGACGCCATGTGAGGATGCCGTCGCCGGCACGAATCGGAGCCGGTGGCGGGATCTTGCGCAACATGATGATGACTGCCGGGAACGAACAGCCGGGAAGCGGCGGCGATGAGTGAGAGCGCGGTCGGCGCTCCCGCCATCGGCCACCCGCGCAAGCCGCTCTGGCTGCAGGCGGCGCCGGTCATCTTTCTGCTGCTGTGGTCCGGCGGCTTTGCCGTCGCCAAGATCGGCATTCTCTACACCGGCCCCTTCACGCTGCTGGCGCTGCGCTACGGCATCGTGCTGCTGATCCTGTTGCCGCTGATCGCCTGGTTCCGGCCGCCCCTGCCGCGCAGCCCGCGCGTCTATCTTCATCTCGCGGTGATCGGAGTCCTGATCCAGGGACTCTATTTCAACTTCAGCTATTTCGCCTTTCGCTTCGGCATCTCCGCCGGGGCGTTGTCGCTGATCGTCTCGCTCCAGCCCATCGTGGTCGGGCTGGCCGCTCCGCTTCTCGCCGGCGAGCGGGTGGGAGCGAAACGGTGGGGCGGGCTGCTGCTTGGCCTCGCCGGAGCGGCGTTGGTGATCGCCTCGCGCGCCTCGATCGAAGTCGCCGCGCCGGGCGTCGTGCTTCTGGCGGTCGGGGCGCTGCTCGCCATGTGCGGCGGGGCGCTTTACGAGAAGCGGTTCGGCAGCCCGCAGCATCCGCTCATCGCCAATGGCGTGCAATATGCGGTGGGCTTTCTCTGCACCCTGCCGCTCGCCCTCCTCATGGAGGATGGCCATGTGGTCTGGTCCGGCCCCTTCATCGCCGCGCTGGCCTATCTCGTCATCGGCAACTCGCTGATCGCGATCTCGCTCTATCTCGCGATGATCCGGGCCGGCGAGGTCTCGCGCGTGTCGGCGCTGTTCTTCCTGGTCCCGCCGTGCTCGGCGCTGCTCGCCTGGGGGCTGCTGGGAGAGGCGATGCCTCCGCTCGCCTGGGCCGGCATGGCGCTGGCGGCGGCCGGTGTCGGGCTCGCCTCGGTCACCCGCGCGCGCTGGAAGAGTTTCCGGTTTGGAGGGCCGCGCCGGTAAGGCGATCCGTTCCGAGAAACGCGCTTGCGGGGCGGGAATTCCTGGGATAGGAGAACCGTAACGTACGGTACGGATTTTTCCAGAACATGGCGACACCCCCCGACCAGAGCGGCGACGAGCTGACGGCCCGGCAGCAGGCGGTGCTGGACGCGGTGTTGGCGCTGATGGTCGAGCAGGGCGGCGACGTTACCATGACCGCCGTCGCCCGCCGGGCCTCCTGCTCCAAGGAGAGCCTCTACAAATGGTTCGGCGACCGTGACGGGCTGCTCACCGCCACGGTGCGCTGGCAGGCCTCCCGGGTGCGGGCCGGCAATTACGACCGCACCAGGCTCGACGCCCTGGCCCTGCGCGACAGCCTGATCCGCTTCGCCGCCAACTGGCTGAGCGTGATCTCCAGCCCGACCTCGATCGCGCTCAACCGTTTCGCCATCGCCCAGGCCAGCGCGCGGGGCGGCAATCTCGGCGCCATCATGCTGGCGAATGGCCGCTTTGCCATTGGCGAACGGCTGAAGCCGGTGCTCGATGCCGGGCGCGAGGCCGGGCTGCTCGCCTTCGACGATACCGAGACCGCCTTTCGCAGCTTCCTCGGCCTGGTCGGCCGCGATGTGCAGATCCGTCTGCTGCTCGGCGACGCCCTCGAGGTCGTCGCGCCGGAGATCGAGCGCGACGCCGCCCGCGCTACCGACCAGTTCCTCGCCCTCTACGGCACGGCCGCCACGGCCGCCGGCCGCAACCAGACCAACGCGTGACACAGGAGACACCCATGCGCGTTTATTACGATCGCGATGCCGACCTCAACCTGATCAAGGGCAAGAAGGTCGCCATCATCGGCTATGGCTCGCAGGGGCGCGCCCACGCGCTGAACCTGAAGGATTCCGGCGCCAAGGAGATCGCCATCGGCCTGAAGCCGGGCTCGGCGACCGCCAAGAAGGTCGAGGCCGACGGGCTGAAGGTGCTCACCGTCGCCGAGGCCGCCAAATGGGCCGACCTGATGATGATGGCCACCCCGGACGAGTTGCAGGCCGACATCTATCGCGACGAGATCGCCCCGAACATCCGCGACGGCGCCGCCATCGCCTTCGCCCACGGTCTCAACGTGCATTTCGGCCTGATCGAGCCGAAGAAGACCGTCGACGTGCTGATGATCGCCCCCAAGGGTCCCGGCCACACCGTGCGTGGCGAGTATGAGAAGGGCGGCGGCGTGCCCTGCCTCGTCGCCGTGCATCAGGACGCCTCGGGCAACGCGCTCGACCTCGGCCTGTCCTATGCGTCCGGCGTCGGCGGCGGCCGCTCGGGCATCATCGAGACCACGTTCAAGGAAGAGTGCGAGACCGACCTGTTCGGCGAGCAGGTGGTGCTGTGCGGCGGCCTCGTCGAGCTGATCCGCGCCGGTTTCGAGACGCTGGTGGAAGCCGGCTACGCGCCGGAGATGGCCTATTTCGAGTGCCTCCACGAGGTGAAGCTGATCGTCGACCTCATCTATGAGGGCGGCATCGCCAACATGAACTACTCGATCTCCAACACCGCCGAGTGGGGCGAATACGTCTCCGGCCCGCGCATCATCACCGCCGAGACCAAGGAGGAGATGAAGCGGGTGTTGAAGGACATCCAGACCGGCAAGTTCACCTCGGAGTGGATGCAGGAATATCGCGCCGGCGCCGCCCGCTTCAAGGGCATCCGCCGCATGAACGACAGCCACCAGATCGAGCAGGTCGGCGAGAAGCTGCGTGGCATGATGCCGTGGATCGGCAAGAACAAGCTGGTCGACAAGGCGAAGAACTGAGGTCAAGCGGGATTCCGCTTTCCACAGCCCGTCCACAGGGAAGTGGGGCAGTTATCCCCAGGGCCTCCGTCCTTACTTGAGGCCTCCGCTATAATACCGTCAACGGTTTGCGGAGGCCCCGATGGGCGAGGCCGACGACTTCGAGTGGGATGACGACAAGGACGCGGCGAACCGCGCCAAGCACGGTTTGCCGCTTGCCTTCGGTATGTTCGTTTTCGACGGCAGGCCGCGTTTTGAACGCGCATCGCCTAAAATTGTCGCGGGCGAGGGGCGAACCGAGGCGATGGCCGATTTAACCGGGCGTGTTATACTCTGCGTCTTCGTATGGAGAGGGCGCCGGCGTCGATTGATTTCGGTTCGGCGGGCGCATCGGAGTGAACGACGTGCCTTCGAGGAAGCAATTCGAGGAATCTGAACGGCTGCTGCGTGGCTTCGACTGGTCGAAGGTCGATGCGATGACGGACGAGCAGATCATCGAGGCGGCCAAGGCCGATCCGGACAGTTCGCTTCCCACGGACGCTGAGCTCGCCGAGTTCGACCTCGTCATACCCGCCAAGAGCCGCCGGAAGCCGCCGAAGGAAGCCGCCGAATAGCGGCCGTTCTCACTGCTCCAATCACCGGTCTGTCCAGAACATCATCGCCGCCGCGCCAGTGCTCCACTGTGCCCGCTGCCATGCTATGGCCATGCCGGCGGGCATCGCGTTCGTCGGCGCCACCGGAGGGGCACCATGATCGTCGTTCGGCTGACCAAGAGCTTCATGGTGGCGGCGCTGGCGGGCTTCGCGCTGCTGGTCGCCTATAACAATGTGGCGGACTGGGGAGCGAACTATGTCTTCGTCCAGCACGTCCTCAGCATGGACACCACCTTTCCCGGCAATCCGCTTATCGGTCGCGCGATCACCGATCCGGCACTGTGGCGTACCGCCTATGTCGCGATTATCGCTGCCGAGGCGGTCGTCGGCATCGTGCTGGGGAGCGCGGCGCTCCGCATGCTGCTGGCCCTGCGCGACGAGGATCGCTTCGCTGGCGCCAAGACCTGGGCGGTGGCCGGCGTCGGTCTCGGCTTCGCGTTGTGGTTCTTCGGCTTCATGGTGGTCGGCGGCGAATATTTCCAGATGTGGCAGTCCAGCACCTGGAACGGGCAGGAATCGGCCTTCCGCTTCTACATGACGATGCTGGCGGTGGTGATCTTCGTCAGCCTGCCGGAGCCGGATCAGGGGACCGCTTCCCTACGCTGAGGCGCGCCGGGCGGGCCTCACCCGCCGCTCCAGAACTTCATCACCGCCGCGCCCGGCGCCAGCAGCACGAAGGCCCACAGCATCGCCGAGGCGATGTTGGCCATCTGGAAGATGAGCTGCGGCATGGCGAACATGCCGGCCACCAGCGGGATCACCGCCCGGATCGGCCCGAAGAAGCGGCCGATGAACACGCTCCATGAGCCGTAGCGGTGGAAGAAGCGCTCGCCGCGCTCCAGCATTTGCGGGTGGCGGGTGAACGGCCACAGCCGGCGGGTGTGTTCCTTCAAATGGAAGCCGACCCAGTAGGATACCGCGTCGCCGAGCGCCGCCCCCGCCGCCGCCGCCGCCCAGACCGGCAATAGCGCGATGCCGCCCGCCTCGATGAGGGCGCCGATGCCGATGAGGATGAAGGTCGCCGGCACCAGCAGCGAGATCACCGCCAGCGATTCGCCGAAGGCGAGGGCGAAGACTATATAGGGCGCGAGATGCGCATGCGTCTCGACAAAGGCCAGCGCGTCGTGCGCCCAGCTTTCGAAATTCAGCAACCGATATCCTCACAGCCTGTCGCGCAGGGCGTAGTAGCTCAGCCCCGCCGCCAGCAGCGGCCAGCGCATCAGCGGGCCGCCGGGAAAGGCAGGCACCGGCAGTTTTTCCAAAAGGTCGAACCGCCCGAGCTGGCCGGCCACCGCCTCGGCGAGGATCTTGCCGAAATAGGGCGCCAGCATAACGCCCTGGCCGGAATAGCCGGCGGCGGTCAGCACCTTCGGCGAGAGCCGCCGCACGAAGGGCATGCGGGTCATGGTGATGCCGAGAATGCCGCCCCAGCCATAGTCGATGCGCACATCGGCGAGCTGCGGGAATATCTTCAGCATGTAGGGCCGCACGAAGGCGCCGGGATTGGCGCGCAGCCGCCGCGTATAGCTCTCGCCACCGCCGAACAGCAGCCGTCCATCCTCGCTGAGGCGGTAATAATTGATGACGAAGCGGCTGTCGGCCACCGCCGCGTCATTGGTGATAACGCTCTTCGCCCGCGCCCCGAGCGGCTCGGTGGCGGCGATGTAGTTGGCGATCGGCATCACATGGCGGTCGACGCGAGCGTCGAGCCCGTCCTGCAGCCCGTCGCCGCATTCGAGCACCCATTCCGCCTCGACCAGGCCGTCGCGGGTCGCCACCTTCACCCGCCCGTTCTCCTCGATCCGCCGGGCCCGCGAGTGCTCGTAGAGCCGGGCCCCGGCCGTCACCGCGGCGCGGGCGATGCCGAGGGCGAGGTTGAGCGGGTGCAGATGCCCGCCGTCACGGTCGATCACCCCGCCATGATAGGCATCGGTGCCGACGAGTTCCCGCAGTTCCTCGCGCGACAGCGGGTCGACATGCGGATAGCCGTAGACGTCGGCGAGCTTGCGGGCATAGGCGTGCGAATGCGCGACATAGCCCGGCTTGTGGTCGGCCATGATCAGCCCCCGGCGCGGGGCGCAATCGATGGCGTGGCGGGCGATCAGCGCATGGAGATCGGCCTTGGCGTCCTCGGCGAGGCGCCACAGCGCCTTCGCCATGTCGAGCCCGACCTTGTCCTCCAGCCAGTCCTGGTCGCGGCGCTGGCCGGTGTGGATCTGGCCGCCATTGCGGCCGGAGGCGCCGGAGCCGATCTTCGCCGCTTCCAGCACCACCACGTCGAGCCCGGCCTGGGCGAGATGCAGGGCGGCGGAGAGCCCGGTATAGCCGCCGCCGATCACGCAGACATCGGCGCGTACCGTGCCCTTGAGCGGCGGAAAGGCGGGGAAGGGCGTTGCCGTGGCGGCGTACCAGCTGGTGGGATGGCCGTTTTCGGTCAGGGCGTCACTCAAGATCCATCACCGTCGCGCGAACAGTTTTTCGACATCGGCCAGCGACAGCGTCACGAAGGTGGGCCGCCCGTGATTGCACTGGCCGGCATTGGGGGTGCGTTCCATCTCGCGCAGCAGGGCGTTCATCTCCTCGGGCCGCAGCCGGCGGCCGGCGCGCACCGAACCATGGCAGGCCATCGTGGCGGCGACATGAAGCAGCCGCCGCTCCAGCGGCAGGTCATCGTCCCACTCCGCGGCATGCTCGGCAAGCTCGCGGATGAGCGCGGGGACATCGGCCTCGCCGATCAGCGCCGGCACTTCGCGCACCAGCAGCGCTCCCGGCCCGAACGGCTCGACCACCAGGCCGAAGCGCGCCAGCGCCTCGGTGCGCTCGGCGAGCCGTGCCGCCTCGGAAGGATCGAGATCGACCACCAGCGGCACCAGCAGCATCTGCCGGGCGAGGCCGTCGCGCTCGATCGCCGCCTTGAGCTTCTCGTAGACGATGCGCTCATGCGCGGCGTGCTGGTCGACGATGACCACGCCGTCCTGCGTCTGTGCGACGATGTAGGTCTCGTGCAACTGCGCACGGGCGGCGCCGAGCGGCCGGTCGATGGCGTCGGCCTGCGCCGGGGCCTGATGGGCGCGGGCATCGGCGGCGGGAGCGAGATCGAGGCCGAGCCCCATCCCCATCCCGGATTCGCCTGCATGTTCCGGCGCCGTGAATGCGTCCCGCTGTTCCGGCGCGGCGAAGCCATCCGGCGCCGCCGGCGCCTCCCTGCCCTCCGGCCGGGCCCAGGATTGCCGCCAGTCCGAGGGTGGCGCGGATCGCCGCCAGTCGAGCCCGTCCATCGGCACGCGGAAGGGGGCCGCGCCCGGCCGCGCCAGCCCGGCGAGCCGATCGGCGGCGGTGGTGGCGGTGCGCGGCACCCCGGCGGTGAGCGCGTCGGTGAGGGTGCGCACGATCAGCGCGCGGATATTGCCGGCGTCGCGGAAGCGCACCTCGGTCTTGGCCGGGTGGACGTTGACGTCGACGCCCTCCGGGTCGACCTCGAGGAACAGCACCGTCACCGGATGGCGGTCGGAGGGCAGAAGGTCGGAATAGGCGGCGCGGATGGCGCCGATCAGCACCTTGTCGCGCACCGGGCGACCGTTGACGAACAGATATTGCGACAGCGAGTTGGCCTTGGAATAGGTCGGCAGGCCGGCGAGGCCGAACAGGAGCGCGCCCTCGCGCATGCCCTCGATGTCGAGGGCGTTCCGCGCCACCTCATGGCCGAGCACGTCGGCAATGCGCGCCCGCCGGCCCGCCGCATCGGCGCTGCGCGCCGGCCAGGTGACCGGCGCACGCTCGTCCGCCACCACGGTGAAGGCGACCTCGGGGCGGGCCAGCGCGAGGCGCCGCACCGCATCGACGGCGGCGGCGGTCTCGGCGCGCTCGGATTTGAGGAATTTCAGCCGCGCCGGGGTGGCGAAGAACAGGTCGCGCACCTCCACCCGCGTGCCCGGCCCGAGCGCCGCCGGCCGCACCTCGCCCTTCACGCCGGCCTCGACGCGGATCTCGTGCGCGCTCGCCGCCCCCGCCGGGCGCGAGAGGATGGCGAGCCGCGCCACCGCGCCGATCGAGGGCAGCGCCTCGCCGCGAAAGCCGAGGGTGGCGATGGACATCAGGTCCTCGGCATCGAGCTTGGAGGTGGCATGGCGCTCGACGCACAGCGCCAGATCCGCGGCGCTCATGCCGCATCCGTCGTCGGTCACCCGCATCAGCCGGCGCCCGCCGCCGTCGATGACGATCTCGATGCGCGTCGCTCCGGCGTCGAGGGCGTTCTCGACGATCTCCTTCAGCGCCGCGGCCGGGCGCTCCACCACCTCGCCGGCGGCGATGCGGTCGACCAGCGTGGAAGGGAGCAGGCGCAGCGGCATGGGACGACTTGGTTGCAGATGACGGGTGGATCGAGGCGGAAACGCCGATTCGAGCCGGGTCAGCCTACACCGTCGCGCCCCCGCGCGCGCCCCGCCTGCCGTCACGGGGCTGTGGGCGGCGGTTCACGAATTGGGAAAGCCGAGCCAGGGCTCGATGCGCTCGAAGGTCTCGTCCATCGCCCAGGCCGGGAAGAAGGGGATGGGGAAATGGCCGTAGAACAGCGACAGCTGCCATTCCGCCGCTTCCTCGCCTTCCTTGGCAATGGCGGCGACATAGAGCGCCGAGGCGATGCCGGAGCGGTCGGAGCCGCCTTTGCAGTGCACGAGGATGGGTTTGGGCGCGTCGCGCATGATGGCGATCAGCTGCTCGACCTCCTTCTGCGTCAGCTCGCGCCCGGCGGAGAGGCCGAAATCGATATGGGTGAGGCCCAGCTTCTCGCTCTCAGCCACCTCGTCCCTGTACCAGGGATGGTTGGAGGCGCCGCGCAGGTTGATCACCGTCTTGATGCCGTAGTCCCGCTGGATGCCGGCGAGCTGGTCGGCGTTCACCTGGCCGGCGCGGTAGAGCTCTCCGGCGACCACGGTGTGGAAATTGCCGATGAGCTGCTCGATGCCGAGATAGACGCCGATCAGCAGCACCACTATGCCCAGTGTCTGGGTGCAGCGCCGCAGCAGGCGGGGCGGGCGGCTCGCCCGGCGGGGCACGGCTATGCCGTCCGCTGCGGTCTCGCCGGCGGCACTGAGGAGGTTGGTCTGGCTCATGGGCGGAGGCTCGGATGGCGGGAAGTCCACGGCAGGAAACGGCCGCGCGATGGTAACCATTCCTTCCGCGCAATCGTGTCGGAATTCAGCCCGCCGCCGCCAGTCGCTCTGCCTTCTGCCGCTCGACTTCCTGCCGCTTGGTGATGATCGAGGCTATCACCACCACCACGGTGACGATGGCGATGAGAATGGTGCAGGCGGCATTGATTTCCGGCGTCACCCCGAGGCGCACTTGGCTGTAGATGCGCATCGGCAGGGTGGTGGCGCCGGGCCCGGTGGTGAAGCTGGCGATGACCAGGTCGTCGAGCGACAGGGTGAAGGCCAGCATCCAGCCGGAAATCACCGCCGGCAGGATGATCGGCAGCGTCACCACGAAGAAGGTCTTGAAGGGCGGGCAGCCGAGGTCGAGCGCCGCTTCCTCCAGCGACCGGTCGAAGGTGACGAGCCGCGACTGCACCACCACCGAGACGAAGCACATGGTGAAGGTGATGTGGGCCAGCGTGATGGTCCAGAAGCCGCGGTCGAAATTGACCGCCACGAACAGCAGCAGCAGCGACAGGCCGGTGATCACCTCCGGCATCACCAGCGGGGCGTAGACCATGCCGGAGAACAGCATGCGGCCGCCGAAACGGCCGTAACGGGTCAGGGCGATCGCCGCCAGGGTGCCGAGCACGGTGGCGATGCTCGCCGAGAGGAAGGCGACCCGCAGCGTCACCCAGGCGGCATCGAGCAGCTGCTGGTTTTGGAACAGCTTCCAGTACCACTCGACCGAGAAGCCCGCCCACACGGTGACCAGCCGCGAGGCGTTGAAGGAATAGATCACCAGCAGCACGATCGGCAGATAAAGGAAGGTGAAGCCGAGCACGATCGAGGTGGTGTTGAACCAGGAGAGCCCCTTGCGCATCTAGCGGCCCTCCATCTCTTTGGCCTGGACGTTCTGGTAGAAGACGATCGGCACCACCAGCACCAGGAGCAGCAGCACCGCCACCGCCGAGGAGACGGTCCAGGAGCGGTTCACCGAGAACTCGGTCCACAGCACCTTGCCGATCATCATGGTGTCGGAGCCGCCCAAGAGGTCGGGGATGACGAATTCGCCCACCGCCGGGATGAAGCACAGCAGGCAGCCGGCGAGCACGCCGGGCAGCGACAGCGGCCAGGTGATCTTCCAGAAGGCGGCGATCGGCGGGCAGCCGAGATCGGCGGCGGCTTCCAGCAGCGTCTCGTCCATCTTCTCCAGCGTCGAATAGAGTGGCAGGATCATGAAGGGCAGGTAGGAATAGACGATGCCGATATAGACCGCGGTATCGGTGGCGAGGATCTGCAGCGGCTCGTCGATCAGCCCCAGCGCGAACAGCAGCTGGTTGAGCAGCCCCTCCGGCGACAGGATGCCGATCCAGGCATAGACGCGGATCAGGAACGAGGTCCAGAACGGCAGGATCACCAGCATCAGCAGCGTCGGGCGGACCGATTTCGGCGCCCGCGCCATGCCATAGGCGATCGGGTAGCCGACTATCAGCAGCAGCAGCGTCGAGATGCCGGCGATCCAGAGGCTGGAGCCATAGGCCTCGATGAACTCGTTGTCCCAGGAAAGCACATAGGCGTAATTGTCGAAGCTGAGCTGGCTGAACGCCTCCTTGAAGGCGTCCCAGCCGGCGGCGAGGTCGAACACCGGCTCATAGGGCGGCTGGGCGATGGCGTCCTGCGAGAGGCTGATCTTGAAGACGATCAGGAACGGGACGAGAAACAGAACCAGCAGCCAGAGATAGGGGACGGCGACGACCATCCAGCGTCCCGGGGCTTTCGCGGCCATGCCCGCCTCCTCAGCTCGTCAGCACCACGCCGGAATCCGGCGTCCAGGAGACCCACACCTTGTCTTCCCAGGTGATGGGGCGCTCCACCATGCGGGTGAGGTTGGGCTTGGCGGCCTTGATGCGCACCCCGCCTTCCAGCTCGACATGATAGATCGACAGGTCGCCGAGATAGCCGATGTCCCAGACTTCGCCGCGCAGGCAGTTGGCCTCCTGCCAGGCCGGCGGCTCGAGGTCGACGCGCACCTTTTCCGGGCGGATGGCGACGAAGGCGGCGTCGCCGGGCTTTGCCTCGACATTCTGGGCGATGGAGAGCTTGGCGCCGCCGCCGACAGCGGTGTAGAGGCTCACATTGCCGGGCTCGATGGCCTCGATCTTGGCCTCGATGATGTTCACGTCGCCGACGAAGTCCGCCACATAGCGCGAATTGGGCTGCTCGTAGATCACCGCCGGCGGCGCCACCTGCACCAGCTTGCCATGGTTCATCACCGCGATGCGGTCGGCCACGGTCATCGCTTCCTCCTGGTCGTGGGTCACGATCAGGAAGGTCATGCCGAGCTTCATCTGCAGGTCCATGAGCTCGAACTGCGTCTCCTCGCGCAGCTTCTTGTCGAGCGCGCCGAGCGGCTCGTCGAGCAGCAGCACCTTGGGCGCCTTGGCGAGCGAGCGGGCGAGCGCCACGCGCTGGCGCTGGCCGCCGGAGAGCTGGTGAGGCTTGCGCTTGGCGAATTTCTCCAGCTTGACGAGCTTCAGCATCTCGTCGACGCGGGCGGCGATGGCGCCCTTCTCCATCTTGTCCTGCTTCAGGCCGAAAGCGATGTTGTCCCACACGCTCATATGCGGGAACAGCGCATAGGACTGGAACATCATGTTGGTCTGCCGCTTGTAGGGCGGCATGCCGACGAGGTCCTGCCCGGCCAGGGTGATGCGCCCTTCGGTCGGGTCCTCGAAGCCGGCGAGCATGCGCATCAGCGTGGTCTTGCCGCAGCCGGAGGGGCCGAGCAGCGCGAAGAACTCGCGCTCGTAAATGTCGAGGGAAAGATTGTCGACGGCGGTGAACTCGCCGAAGCGCTTGGAAACGTTCTCGTAGCGGATGAGCGGCACGGCGGCGGGGTCGGTCCAGGGAGCGAATTTGCGACGGATGCCGCCAATGGTGGTCTGCGTCTTCTCGGTGACGCCCGTGCTCATCTGCTACCCCGTCATGCCCGCCGGCGGACCGGCCCCATCGGCGAACGCTATCCGCCTTCCGGCGGCGGCTCAATGACAGATTGCAAACAATTTTGCCATGCACCGAATCGGGCAGGTGCCAGCGCGGCGCCAGCCCCCTTGACGGCCGGATTGAGGGCGTGATTGCCTCGCAAGGGCGCGGTAGACGCGCAGTGGAAGGTTGATATGGCTAAGAAGAAGCGTTCCGAGCAGGACGCGGTCGGTTCTCCGCGCGGCGTCGCCAATCTGGCGGAAGCAAAGGCGTGGATGGCGGCGCGGGGCATCACCGAGATCGAATGCGCGGTGCCCGACCTTGCCGGGGTGGGACGCGGCAAGATCATGCCGGTGTCGAAATTCCTCAACGGCCCGGTGATGAACCTGCCGCTCAGCGTGTTCTTCCAGACCATTTCCGGCGACTACCCGCCCTATGACAATCTCGTCGATTCCGTGGTGGTCGACAGCGATCTCGTCATGGAGCCGGATTTCTCGACGCTTGCCGTCGTGCCCTGGGCGCAGGATCCCACCGCGCAGATCATCCACGACGCCTATCACCGCGACGGGCGCCCGGTGGAGCTTGCCCCGCGGCAGGTGCTGAAGAACGTCGTCGACCTCTACGCCAAGAAGGGCTGGAAGGCGGTGGTCGCGCCGGAGATCGAGTTCTACCTCGTCGAGCCCAACACCGACGCCGATTATCCGCTGAAGCCGCCGATCGGCCGCTCCGGCCGGCCGGAGATCGGCCGCCAGTCCTATTCGATCCAGGCGGTCAACGAGTTCGACCAGCTGTTTGAGGACATGTACGACTATTCCGAGGCGCAGGGCCTGGAGATCGACACGCTGATCCACGAGGACGGCGCGGCGCAGATGGAGATCAACCTGCTGCACGGCGACCCGATCATGCTCGCCGACCAGGTGTACCTGTTCAAGCGCACCATTCGCGAGGCGGCGCTGGAGCACAAGATCTACGCCACCTTCATGGCCAAGCCGATCGCCGACGAGCCCGGCTCGGCGATGCACATCCACCAGTCGATCGTCGACGGCGAGACGGGAAAGAACATCTTCTCCGACAAGGACGGCGACCCGACGCCGGAATTCTTCGCCTTCATCGCCGGCCAGCAGCGCTATCTGCCGGCGGTGATGTCGATCCTCGCGCCCTATGTGAACTCCTACCGCCGGCTGACCCGCGATTCGATGGCGCCGATCAACGTGCAGTGGGGCTACGACAACCGCACCGCCGGCCTGCGGGTGCCGCCGTCCTCGCCGGCGGCGCGGCGGGTGGAGAACCGGGTGCCGTCCTCGGATGCCAATCCCTATCTCGTCATCGCCGCTTCTCTGGCCTGCGGCTATCTCGGCCTCGTCGAGGGGCTGCGCCCGACCGAGCCTCTGGAAGCCGACGCCAAGGGCCTCGACTTCGAGCTACCGCGCGGCCTGCTGGAGGCGGTGGCGGCGATGCAATATTCCGACGAGATCGCCACCGTGCTCGGCCCGTCCTTCGTGAAGACCTACACGGCGGTGAAGCAGCAGGAATTCGACACCTTCATGCGGGTGATCTCCCCCTGGGAGCGGGAATATCTGCTGCTGAACGTGTGAAGGTGTGGGTAGGGCGGCAATTGCCGCTGGAGGGATTTCTTTACTCCCTCTCCCCGAGGGGGGAGAGGGGTGGGGTGAGGGGGACGGCGCTCCAAGGCTCCGCATCGCGTCCCTCTGTCTCCCCCATAGCGGGGAGGAAAAGGAAAGCCAGGCCGTTGCCTTGCGTCATCCCGGCCGCAGCGAAGCGGAGAGCCGGGATCGCCCACCATGTCACGCGCGATCCCCGGCGCGCGATCCCACATCGGCGGGACGGCCGTCCGGGATGTCGTCCTAAAGGGGCGCGGCCGTCCGACTCGCCGGAAGACCGACGCCGCATCCCGGCTCGCCCCGCTGGCCTCACCCTTTCAGCATCTCGCGCACCAGCGGGATCACCTTGGCGCCGTAGAGCTCGATGCAGCGCAGGCACTTGTCGTGGCCGAGCGGCCCGGCGCTGTATTTCAGGTCGAAATGGTCGAGGTCGAGCGTCTGCGCGGTGCGGGCGATCTTCGCCGCCACCGTCTCCGGCGAGCCGAGATACAGCGAGCCATGCGTCACCTCGCGCTCGAACTCGTCGCGGCCCATGGGCGGCCAGCCGCGCTCGGCGCCGATGCGGTCGCGATTGGCCTTGAAGGCCGGGAAGAATTCCTCGCGGGCCTGCTCGTCGGTATCGGCGATGTAGCCCGGCGAATGCACCCCCACCGCCTGGGCGGCGGTGCCGAGCTGGGCGGCCGCCTTGTGGTAGAGCTCGACATAGGGTTTGAAGCGCGCGGCGCTGCCGCCGATGATGGCGAGCATCAGTGGCAGGCCGTAGCTCGCGGCGCGCACCACCGATTCCGGCGAGCCGCCGACCCCGATCCAGGTCTTCATCGTGCCGCTCTCGGGCAGGGGATAGACGTGCTGGCCGGCCAGCGGCGGGCGCAGCTTGCCCTGCCAGCTCACGCCCCCCGGCGAGGCCTGCCCATCCGGCCCGGCATTGTCGCGCAGCAGCGCGGCGAGCAGGTCGAGCTTCTGCGAGAACAGCTCCTCATAGTCCTTGAGGTCGTAGCCGAACAGCGGGAAGGATTCGGTGAACGAGCCGCGGCCGAGGATGATCTCGGCGCGCCCGTTCGAGATCGCATCGACGGTGGCGAAGCGCTGATAGACGCGGATCGGATCGTCCGAGCTCAGCACGGTGACGGCCGAGCCGAGCCGCACGCGCGTCGTGCGCGCGGCGATGGCGGCCAGCACCACTTCGGGGGCGGAGACGGCGAAGTCCTCGCGGTGATGCTCGCCGACGGCGAAGAAGTCGACGCCGAGCTCGTCGGCGAGCACGCCTTGCTCCACCACATTGCGCAGCACCTGCGCATGGGTGAGCGGACGGCCTTCGCTATCGGCCATCACGTCGCCGAAGGTGTCGAGCCCGAGATCAAGATGCTTTGCCATGACGCGGATGCCCTGAATGCGTGAGGTGACGAACCGGAGGTGACGAACCGGCTTGCCGCCGGCCGCCCTCATATGGCCGCTCCCGTCCTCATCTCCATTGCGTCGGCTGCAATGCGAGGATTTCGCGTCTGCAAGCTCCTGCCGGCGCTGTCGATGGGCGCCGGGCATGAAAAAAGCCCGCCGGACGGACCGGCGGGCTTAGTTAGGCGGCATAAGGGGATAGGAACCGCCGAAACTGGCTGCGGGTTTTCGGCCCGGCATGATCAGTGGCACCCGGCGGCTTCGCGGGGGGCGGCCTTCGGTTCGGCAGCGCTGGCGCCGGAATGCGGACGTGTCGCGTCCAGGCTCGCACGCACCGCCTGCCGGCGGCCGGCGCGGCGCTCGACGGCACGCACGACGAGCACGCTGGTCGGATCCTGCCAGACCGGGCCGGAAGCGGCATCGCGCAGGTCGGCGCGCGTGAGGCCGATATCCTTCAGCATGCGGTCGTCGAAATCGCCGAGCTGGTTGAGCAGGCTGCGGCGGTGCACCGCCTTGGCAATACGCACGAGGTTGACATAGGCGCCGGCCAGCAGCCCGCTGGCGGCGGCACCGAAGGAAGAGAACGCGGTTCTGCGGACTTCACCCATGTACGACATCGATTCCTCCATCTGCGTCGGTCGCGCGGCGGTGTGGGCTTTTTCGCTGATGGCGCGTCCCGCGCCCACCCGAATTCGCCGTCACCCGTTCGCGACGGGATGGTTATGCGCGCGATCGAATGATCACACTAGCGAATGTTTATGATCCGAGTTATCATTGATCTTGATGATAGCGCGCGATGAGGCCCGGCATGACCGCCCTGCTCGACATTGATCAATTAAGAACATTCATAACCATCGCCGAAACCGGCAGCTTCACCAAGGCGTCCGATGTGGTGCACAAGACCCAGTCGGCGGTCTCGATGCAGATGAAGCGGCTGGAGGAGCGGGTCGGCAAGCCGATCTTCGCCCGCGACGGGCGCGCCTCGCGCCTTACCGACGAGGGCGAGCGTTTGCTGGATTACGCCCGCCGCATCGTCAAGCTGAACATGGAGGCGGTTGCGAGCCTGTCAAATGCCGAGCTTTCCGGCCGCGTGCGGCTGGGCGTGCCGGACGATTACGCCGACCGCTATCTGCCGGAAATCATGGCGCGATTCTCGCACACTCACCCCAATGTCGAGCTGACCGTGGTGTGCGATCCATCAACAGATCTGATCGATCGCATCGACACCGGCGATCTTGACCTCGCCATCATCACCGATTGCGAGATGATCGCCCGTGAGACCGAGATCATCCGCCGCGAGCAGCTGCTCTGGGTGGGCTCGAGCCGTCACGCGACGCATCTGGAGGAGCCGCTGCCGCTGGCGCTCGGCCGGCAGAGCTGCAACTGGCGGCAGGAGGCGATCGCCCAGCTGCAGGCCCTCACCCGTCCGTTCCGCATCCTCTATACCTCGTCCAACTCGACGGCGGTGTCGGCGGCGGTGCTGGCCGGTCTTGCCATCTCGGTGCTGCCGGAATCCGGCCTGCGGCCGGGCATGCGGGTGCTCGGCCCCGGCGAGGGCTTTCCGACCCTGGCGCCCTGCCGCATCGGGCTGGTGCGCAACCGGCACGAGCCTTCCGCGCTGGCCGATGCGCTTGCCGATCACATCGTGCAGGGACTCGACAACATCTCGGAAGCGGCCATCGCGGCGGAGTGAGGCGGAACCCTCGCCTCGCGGCATCCGTTGTGGCGAAGCAAGCGTCACAGGCGAAGGCTTCAGGGAGGCCGCCATGGCAACCAGTCCCGTACCCGGCGATATCGTGCCGTTCCTGCGTTATGCCGATCCGCGCGCGGCGATCGACTGGCTCGGCCAGGCGTTCGGCTTCGCGCCGATCCTGGTGGTCGACGACGACGAGGGCGGCGTCGCCCATGCCGAGCTGCGGCTCGGCAGCTCGGCGATCATGCTGGGCGGCGTCAAGGAGGATGTGCTGGGCATGGTGACCCCGGCCGCCGCCGGCGGCGCCACCCAGGGCGTCTATCTGGTGGCAGCGGATGCCGACGCGCTATGGGTGCGGGCGCGGACCGCCGGCGCCAAGGTGGTCATCAATCTCTACGATACCCCCTATGGCTCGCGCGAATTCACCGTGCGCGACCCGGAAGGCCATCTGTGGAGCGTCGGCACCTATCGCGCCGGCTCGTGGGAGGGCTGAGATTCGGGAGGGCTGAGGATTCGGGAAGGCTGAGGATTCGGGAAGGCTGAGCCGGCGTCGGCGTCTCGAACGCCCCTCAATAGGCATCCTCAACGAAGACCGGGTCCACCGAACCGCCCCAGGGGCCGGAAAAGCGCTCCAGCAGCCGCTCGGCCGGCGTCCGGCCCTCGGCGAGGCTCTCCTCCAGCGGCTTGAGGAAGCGGCTCTCGTCGCGGCCCTGGCTGTCGCGCATGTCGCGGCGCTCGAGGCCGGCGCGGGCGATGGCGACCACCTCGCGCGCCAGCTCCAGCATCGGCCGGCCGGCGATCTCGGCGTTGAAGCCGAGCTTCGGCACGTCGTCGCGCAGCTTCTGGCGCTGCTCGGCGCTCCAGCCCTTCGCCAGGTCCCAGGCGGCGTCGAGGCTGGCCGTGTCGTAATAGAGCCCGGTCCACAAGGCCGGCAGCGCGCACAGGTTTTTCCAGGAGCCGGCATCGGCGCCGCGCATTTCGAGGTAGCGCTTCAGCCGTACCTCGGGGAAGATCGTCGAGAGGTGGTTGGCCCAGTCCGACACCGTCGGCCCCTCGCCGGGCAGTGCGGGGTGCCTGCGGGCCATCAGGTCGCGGAAGGACGAGCCGGCGACGTCGATATAGGTGTCGCCGCGCTTGATGAAATACATCGGCACGTCGAGCGCATAATCGACATAGCGCTCAAAGCTCATGCCGTCCTCGAAGGCGAAGGGCAGCATGCCGGCGCGGGCATTGTCGGTGTCGCGCCAGATTTCCGAGCGGAAGGAGAGGAAGCCGTTCGGCCGCCCTTCCGTGAAGGGCGAGTTGGCGAACAGAGCGGTGGCGACCGGCTGCAGCGCGAGCCCGACGCGCAGCTTCTTCACCATGTCGGCTTCGGAAGCGAAATCGAGATTCACCTGCACGGTGCAGGTGCGGAACATCATGTCGAGGCCGTGGGTGCCGACCTTCGGCATGTAGTCGGCCATGATGCGGTAACGCCCCTTCGGCATCACCGGCGTCTGCTTCAGCGTCCATTTCGGGCTCATGCCCAGGCCGAGAAAGCCGAAGCCGAGCGGCGTCGCCACCTGCCGCACCTGCTCGAGATGCCCGTTCACCTCGGCGCAGGTCTCGTGGATCGAGATGAGCGGCGCGCCGGAGAGCTCGAACTGCCCGCCCGGCTCCAGCGAGATCGCCCCGCCGCCGATGGTGTCGGCGAGGCCGATGATCGCCTCGCCCTCCATGATCGGCTCCCAGCTGTTCAGTGCCTGCATGCCGTCGAGCAGCGCGCGGATGCCGTTGTCGCCCTCATAGGGAACCGGATCGTGGCCTTCCAGGGTGAAGGGGAATTTCTCGTGCTCGGTGCCGATGCGGAATTTTTGCGGCGCCTTGCAGCCCGCTTCCAGCCAGGCGACCAGTTCGTCGCGGCTTTCGATGGGCTGGGTATCGATCTGGTCTCGCGCCATGGGAACTCCGGCGGGCTCGGGCAGCGCCAATTGGGGCGCGCGAACATACACAGGCCGAGGGGCAACGCAAATCGGTGAAATCCCGCCATTCCGCCGTGTTATTCGCGGCCTGACGCAGCGTCAGTCCGGCCGCGCCGCGCCGACCAGGGCGAGAGCCGCCACCGCCGCGGTGTCGGCGCGCAGGATGCGGGGGCCGAGCGAGAGACTGATGGTTCTATCGCGCGCGACAAGCATCCGGCGCTCGATGTCGGCAAAGCCGCCCTCGGGTCCGACCAGCACCGCCAGCGGCGCGGCGCCGGCGTCGCGGATCTTCGCCACCGGGTCGCCCGGCCCGGCGGCCTCGTCGCAAAATAGAATCACTTTTTCGTGTTCGAGCCCGGCCAGCCAGCGCTCGAAGGCGAGCGGCTCGGCGACCTCCGGCACGGCGAGAATGCCGCACTGCTCGGCGGCTTCGACCACGTTCGCCCGCATGCGATCGGTATTCACGCGGGTCGCCTGGGTGTGGCGGGTGATAACCGGCACCAGCCGCCCGGCGCCCATCTCCACCGCCTTCTGCACCATGTAGTCGAGCCGGGCATGTTTCAGCGGCGCGAAGACATAGTCGAGGGCGGCAAGCGGTGTCTGCGCCCGCAGCCGGTTCTCGCAACGTAAGACGACGTCGCGTTTTCCCGCGCTCTGGCGCACCGCCCGCCACTCGCCGTCGCGGCCGTTGAACAGGTGCAGCGCCGCGCCCGGCTCCAGCCGGATCACGTCGGCGACGTAATGCGCCCGGTCGCGGTCGAGGCGTATCTCGGCACCTTCGCCGAGTGCGTCGGGTACGAAGAGTCGCTGGGCCCGGAAGTCGTAGGTCTCGGCTTCGGCGGATTCGCCGCGCATGCGCGCCATAAGTCTGCCTGCATCTGGCTATGTGAGTGGCGGCGGCAGTCGGAATTAACCATTCTGCCGTGATATTGCCCTATCTTTCAGGCCTCTGTATCACGCTTGGTAAGCGACGTCCCTTCAGCGGAAGACGGAATGACACCTCAGATTTGCGACGGCCATCGGGCCGGCCTTCGCGCGGCGCGTATCGCCTTCATCGGCCTCGCAGCCGCGACCGGCGTGGTGCTGGCGGCGAGTTCGGCCGGTGCGCAATGGATCGGCACGCCGGGTGGCAGCACCGAGTCTTCGCCGCCGGCCGTCAGCGCGACGCCCGCTCCGGCGGCCATCCCCGCTCCGGCGACGCCGGCCCCGGCGCCATCGCCCGGCGGCGCGGATGCGGATCTCGGCAGCGCCGGCCTCGCCACGCCCTCGCTGTCGTCGCCGTCGCTTGCCGCGCCGTCCGCGGCGCCGGGGCTGGCGATGCCCGGCGGCATGGTGCAGCAGCCCAGCGCCGACATGGCGGATTGCCAGACCAATGTGGGCAAGCTGCGTACGGATATCGAGACCCGCGGCGGCGCCCTCCAGGCCGCGACCAAGAAGAAGCTGCCGCCCTCCGAGCTCTGCCCGTTGTTCCGCAACTTCGCCAGTTCGCAGCAGAAGTTCCTCACCTATCTGCGCACCAACAAGACCAAATGCGGCGTGCCGGATGAGGTGCTGACCAAGCTGCGCGAGAACACCAACAGCATTTCCGGCGTGCGCGACAAGGTCTGCAAGGTGGCGGCGGAGATGCAGTCCGGCGGCGGCGCCGGCCCCTCCGGCCCGCCGCAGCAGGGTGCGGTCGCCGCCGGCCTCGGCCTGTCGAGCGGCTTGCCCGGCGTCAGCGCCAACAAGCCCGGCGGCGTGTTCGACACGCTCGGCGGCAGCGCGCTGCGCTGACCGTCTCCGCGTCGCTCAGCATGACGGCTCCCGCCGCTGCCGTTCCCGCCGATGCCGCGGGCAATTGGGTGGAGCGCGTCGCGCCCGCCTTCGCGCGTCCTTATCTGCGGCTTGCCCGTCTTGACCGGCCGATCGGCTCCTGGCTGCTGCTGATCCCCTGCTGGTGGTCAGTGGCGCTCGCCGCCCGCACGCTGCGGGCCGATGGCCTATCGCCCGATTTTCTGGCGGCGCTGGCCTATATCGTGCTGTTCGCGCTGGGCGCGGTGGCGATGCGCGGCGCCGGCTGCACCTGGAACGACATTCTCGACCGCGACATTGACGGCAAGGTGGAGCGCACCCGCTCGCGGCCGCTGCCCTCCGGGCAGGTGAGCCTGCTCGCCGCCTTCGCCTTCCTGGCGATGCAGGCGCTGGTCGGGCTTCTCGTCCTGCTGTGCCTGCCGCGTTTCGCGCAGATCACCGCGCTGTCCTCGCTCGGCATCGTCGCCGTCTATCCGTTGATGAAGCGGGTGATCTGGATTCCGCAGGCGGTGCTGGGGCTGTGCTTCTCCTGGGGCGCGCTGATGGGCTTCGCGGCGCTGATGCAGGCGCTGCCGCCGGCGGCGCTGCTGCTGTATGCCGGCAGCATCCTGTGGGTGATCGGCTATGACACCATCTACGCGCATCAGGACCGTGCCGATGACGAAATCGTCGGGGTGAAGTCCTCCGCCCGGCTGTTCGCGCAGGCGACGCGGCCCTGGCTGGCCGGTTTCTATGCCGGGGCGGCGCTGCTGATCGCCGCGGCGGTGGCGGCGGCCGGCGGCGGCCTCTTCGCCTATGCCGGGGCGGCGCTGTTCGCCGCCCATCTCGCCTGGCAGGTGGCGCGGCTCGATATTGACGATCCGGCGCTGTGCCTCAGGTTGTTCCGCTCCAACCGCGATGCCGGCCTGGTGCTGTTCGCCGGCTTCGCCCTGCAGGCGCTCGTCGGTTGAGCCGCGAGGTTGTTCGCGCCGATGGCCGGTGATAATCACCCGCCATCGCATAAAGGGCCGAACTCATGACCATCCGCCTGCACCGCGGCGACCTCGTCGATCTGTCGCGCTATTCGCCGGAAAAGTCGCCCTTCGTGGCGATCGATACCGAGACGCTCGGCCTCAATCCGCATCGCGACCGGCTGTGCGTGGTGCAGCTCTCGCCGGGCGACGGCTCGGCGGACGTGGTGCAGATCCCGGCCGGCGCCGGGCCGGGCAGCGCGCCCAACCTCGAAGCCCTGCTCGCCGATCCCGGCATCTCCAAGCTGTTCCACTTCGCCCGTTTCGACGTCGCGGTGCTCGGTAAGGCCTTCGGCGTCACGGTCGAGCCGATCTGGTGCACCAAGATCGCCTCCAAGCTGGTGCGCACCTATACGGATCGCCACGGTCTGAAGGAACTCGCCCGCGAATTGCTCGGCATCGACCTGTCGAAGCAGCAGCAGAGCTCGGATTGGGCCGCCGCGGAGCTCTCCGATGCCCAGCTGCAATACGCCGCTTCCGATGTGCTGCACCTGCACGCCATCCGCGAAAAGCTTGCCGCCATGCTGGCGCGCGAGGGACGCACCGCGCTGGCCGAATCCTGCTTCCGTTTCCTGCCCACTCGCGCGGCGCTCGATCTCGCCGGCTGGCCGGAAGACGATATTTTCGCGCATAGCTGAGCGCGATCAAAGGCTTGCATCTTTGTGGCCACCCCGTTGGCCGGCGCGGCTTGCATGGCGGGGGTTGAGTCGCCATTTTAGGCGCCGCTGGAGGAGCCGGCGACCGGGGACGTGCCTCAACTCATGAATCGTCAGATCACATCCGCCGAGCGTCGCGCGTCGGGGTCGGAAAACGTGGCGCCGCCGCGGCGGGCGGTCGTTGCGAGCCAGCGCTTCCGCGATGCCGCCAGCCACAGCCGCTGGGTGCGCCTGTTCCGGCGCGGCATGCCGCTGCTGGTGCTGCTGTGCGTTGTGATCATTGGCGGCGTCGCCTGGCTGGATCCGTTCCGTCTGCCGGTGAACCTGCCGGTGGAGCTCGGCCGCGCCTCGCTGTCCGGCAGCCGTATCAAGATGGAATTCCCCAAGCTCAACGGCTTCACCGAGGATAATCGCGGCTACAACCTCACCGCCGAATCGGCGTCGCAGGATCTCACGACGCCGAACCGCATCGATCTCGACATGATCAATGCGCGCATCGAGCTGGCCGAGCAGGGCTGGGCCAAGCTGACCGCCAGGGTCGGCAGCTACGATACCAAGACCCAGGACATCCATCTCGGCGAGGGCGTCACCTTCGCCACCAATGCCGGCTATGCCGGCAAGCTGCAGGATGCGGCGATCAGCATGCGCGACGGACGGCTGGTCAGCGAGCACCCGGTCGAGCTGACCTCCACCGATGCGCGGCTGACCGCCGACCGCATGGAAGTGACGCAGAAGGACGCGCGCGCGCTGTTCACCGGCAATGTCACGCTGGTGTTCAAGCTGCCGCAGGAGAAGGCCGAGGCCCAGCCGGCGCCCACCGCGGTGGCGCTGGATCCCGCCTCCGCCCCGCGGTCGACGCAGGCAATACCATGATACAGGCCGGCGTGGCCCGCGCTCGGATGACCGGTGCCTTCGGCGGCAACGCCGTCGCGCCGTCGGCATCCGCCCACCGATCCGGCCGGCTGCCCATTGAATGCCCGCTCGCAGCCGGATAGACATAGGTCATGCACGCTTTGTCCC
This sequence comes from Ancylobacter sp. 3268, assembly GCF_031456575.1. Lineage (NCBI taxonomy): Bacteria > Pseudomonadati > Pseudomonadota > Alphaproteobacteria > Hyphomicrobiales > Xanthobacteraceae > Ancylobacter > Ancylobacter sp. 3268. Next base: position 143,463 of record NZ_JAVDUX010000011.1, on the reverse strand, counting down.
GCTCCGCCGCCCTCCTGCTCGCCCTCGCCCCCGCCCTCGCGGTGGCGCTGCTCGTCCGCCCGGCCGTGGCGCAGGTGCAGAACGTGCCCAACGCCCTGCAGGGCTTCGCGGCCAATCGCGACCAGCCGATCAAGATCGACGCCAACAGCCTCGAAGTGCGCGATCAGGAGAAGAAGGCGATCTTCTCCGGCAATGTCGTGGTGCAGCAGGGCGACACCAATATGCGTGCCCGCGAACTGGTGGTGTTCTACGACGGCAAGACCGCCGGCGACGCCAAAGGGGCAGCCGATGCCAAGGGCGCTGCGGATGCCAAGGGCGCGGCCAGCGCCGATCCGGCGGCGGCCCCCGCTGCGGGCAGCCCGATCAACTCTTCCTCCATCCGCCGGCTGGAGATCAATGGCGGGGTGATCGTCACCACCAAGGAACAGCAGGCCACCGGCGATCAGGGCATCTTCGAGACCAAGTCCAACAGCATCACTCTGACCGGAAATCCGGTGGTGCTCACCTCCGGCCAGAACGTGATCCGCGGCCGGCGACTGGTGGTCGACCTCACCACCGGCACCTCGCGCATCGAGGGGGGCCGGGTGGAGAGCCTGATCGTGCCCGGCGCCATGAGGCAGATGGACGGCGCCGCGCCCCGGCCCGGCGCCCCGGCCAAGCCGAAGCCCTGAGCCCGGCCGGCGCCTAGGGGGCAACCCCAGGGGCCGGTAGGCCGATTGCCGGGGTTGAGGCGGTCGCTGGCGGCCTCCTGATCGGTGGCTGAAGGCCAGGCGCCGCGGCCTCCCGCATCGCCGCCGGAGCCCCGCCGCCGGCTTCGGCGCCCTTCCGTTTCCGTTCGCCCGCCACCCCAGCCCGATACCCCGGGATGATTTCGGCCCGGTTTTTGCTTGCTGCGTTTGCCAGCGGGCTCGGGATTGTTTATCACCCTTCCAGTGGTGCTTTCACCACGGAGGGTGCGCGTGAGATTGTTTCCGGCAGGAAGCCGTGAACGCCAGATGGTTCCGCCGGCTGCGGCGGACTTCGGTTCCGGAAATGGTGGCCTCCATCCGCAGGCCGGGGCGGGCTCCCGCCGGCGCGCCGGAGAGGCGCCGCAGGGGGCAGGGCTGCTGCGGGCCACCGGCCTCGTCAAGCAGTATGGCGGCCGCCGCGTGGTGCGCGAGGCCAGCCTCGGCGTGCGGCGCGGCGAGGCGGTCGGCCTGCTCGGGCCGAACGGTGCCGGCAAGACCACGATCTTCTACATGATCACCGGCCTGGTGAAGGCCGATGCCGGCCGCATCGAGCTGGACGGCCACGACGTCACCCATCTGCCGATGTACCGCCGCGCCCGGCTCGGGGTCGGCTATCTGCCGCAGGAAGCCTCGATCTTCCGCGGCCTGTCGGTCGAGGACAATCTGCGCGCGGTGCTGGAAATGGTCGAGCCCGACCGCAAGCGCCGCGAAATGGAACTCGACGCGCTGCTCGAGGAGTTCCGCGTCACCCATGTGCGCAAGTCGCCCTCCATCGCGCTGTCGGGCGGCGAGCGCCGCCGTGTCGAGATCGCCCGCGCGCTGGCGACGCGCCCGACCTTCATGCTGCTCGACGAGCCGTTCGCCGGCATCGACCCGATCGCGGTGGGCGACATCCAGGCGCTGGTGCGCCATCTCACCCATCGCGGCATCGGCGTGTTGATCACCGATCACAATGTGCGCGAGACCCTCGGGCTCATCGACCGCGCCTACATCATCCATTCCGGCACGGTGCTGATGGAAGGTTCGCCCGCCGAGATCGTGGCGAACCCCGAGGTGCGCCGGCTTTATCTCGGCGAGGAGTTCCGGCTGTAAAATGGTGCACGCGTCGCGCTCACGCCCTCGCCGCGTCCGGCATGGAGGCCTGCCCTCATGTCGCTGAGCCCGCGTCTCGAATTCCGCCAGACCCAGTCGCTGGTGATGACGCCGCAGCTGATGCAGGCCATCAAGCTGCTGCAGCTCTCCAATCTCGATCTCGTCGCCTATGTCGAGGCGGAACTGGAGCGCAACCCGCTGCTGGAGCGCCAGTCCGAGCCGGAAGGCGAGGGCGGGGCGGGCGCCGAGCGTGCCGGCGAGGGCGTGCTGGAGGTCGCGGTCCACGAGGCGCACGACGCCGCGCACGAGGCGCGTGGGGACGACCGTGAGGCCCGCGCCGCCGACTGGCTGGAGGAGCGGCTGGATTCCTCGCGCAGCGCCATCGAGGACCGGCTCGACACCGGTCTCGAAAATGTGTTCCCCGATGATGTCGGCCGCGAGCCGTCGGGTCCGGCCCAGGGTGCGGAGGCTCCGGCCTATTCGGAATGGGCCGGCGTCGGCGGCGGCGGGCGCGACGAGGAGGGCTACAACCTTGAATCCTTCGTTCCCGCCGAAACGTCGCTCGGCGACCATCTCTCCGGCCAGCTTACCCTGGCGCTCACCGATCCGGTCGACCGGCTGATCGGCCATCACCTCATCGATCTCATCGACGAGGCCGGCTATCTCGCCGCCGATCTTGCCGGCGTCGCCGACAAGCTCGGCGCCCCGCTGGCCCGCGTCGAGGCGGTGCTCGCCACCATCCATGCCTTCGATCCGCCCGGCATCGGCGCCCGCTCGCTCGCCGAGTGCCTGGCGCTGCAGCTCAAGGAACGCAACCGCTACGATCCCGCCATGGCGGCGCTGCTGTCGCATCTCGACCTGCTGGCGCGGCGCGAATTCAATGCGTTGCGCCGCCTGTGCGGCGTCGACGAGGAGGACCTCGCCGAGATGGTCGCCGAGGTGCGCCGGCTCAATCCCAAGCCCGGCCTCGCCTTCGGCTCCGGCGTCATCCAGCCGGTGGTGCCGGATGTGTTCGTCCGCCCGGCCGCCGATGGCTCATGGCATGTCGAGCTCAATTCCGACACGCTGCCGCGGGTGCTGGTGAACCAGGCCTATTACTCGAAGGTCTCGAAGACCACCCGCAACGACCGCGAGAAGGCCTTCCTCACCGATTGCATCCAGACGGCGACCTGGCTCACCCGCTCGCTCGACCAGCGGGCGCGCACCATCCTGAAGGTGGCCATCGAGATCGTGCGGCAGCAGGATGCCTTCCTGACGCTGGGCGTCCAGCATCTGCGGCCGCTGAACCTGCGCATGGTGGCGGACGCCATCGGCATGCACGAATCCACCGTCTCGCGCGTGACGTCGAACAAATACATGGCGACGCCGCGCGGCATCTTCGAGATGAAGTATTTCTTCTCGTCTTCCATTTCCTCTTCCGATGGCGGCGAAGCACATTCGGCGGAATCCGTACGTTTTCGCATCAAGCAGATGATCGACGCCGAGAACCCCGACGACGTGCTCTCCGACGACACGCTGGTACAACGCCTGCGGGAATCCGGCATCGACATTGCCCGCCGAACGGTGGCAAAGTACCGTGAGGCCATGCGCATTCCCTCGTCCGTGCAGCGGCGTCGGGAGAAGCAGGCGGCGGCCGCGGGCAGTTGACCCATGGGCCGTCGCGGCTCTTTCCGGCCGGGCGGAAATCCGCGAAGCTGTGCGCCGTCGGGCGGTACATCTTGGTTTACGTTGACACTTTCCCTCACGGCTCCTACCTCTTAAAGGCACCGGCCGGGCAAGTAAGGGGTTCGGGCAATCGGCGGGCGGGGCGTTGTGCACGTCGCTCTCCCGTCCATGCCCCAGCAGAGGGACTAGTCACGATGCCGCTGCGGGTTTCTGGCAAAAATCTCGACGTTGGAGAGGCATTGCGCCAGCGGGTTTCCGACCGGCTGGCCGATGTCATGGACAAGTATTTCGACGGCGGCTGGTCTGGCCACGTCACCGTCGCGCGGGAGGGGTCCGGCTATCGCTCGGACTGCGCGCTGCATCTCGACAGCGGCGCCATCCTGCAGGCGCATGGCGGCGCCCAGGATCCCTATTCGAGTGCCGACGCGGCGGTGGAGCGCATCGAGACGCGGCTGCGCCGCTACAAGAGCCGGGTGAAGCGCCACGTGCCGAATGGCGAGGGAATGGCCGCCGCGCCGGAATCGGTGCCGCTGACCGTCTTCGAGGCGCCCGACCACGAGGACGGCGAGGCGCTCGACGGCTGGAGCCCGACCGTGGTCGCCGAGGCCACCGCCGACATGCCGCGCCTGGCGGTCAGCGATGCGGTGCTGGAGCTCGATTTCACCGGCGCCGCGGTGCTGGTGTTCCGCCATGCCAATCATGGCCGGGTCAACGTGGTCTATCGCCGGGCCGACGGCCATGTCGGCTGGATCGACCCGCCGCTCGCCGCCGTGGAAGACGTGCATTGAACTCCCGTTGCCACCCTCGGAGCGCGGGGCGGGATGTCCCGTTCCGCGTCTCCCCTATGCCCACGCCCTCCATCCGGATCGCGCTATGGCCCTGAACGATATTCTTTCCCCGCCTGCCGTGTTCCCCGCCTTGCGGGTCGGCAGCAAGAAGCAGGCGTTGCAGGAACTCTCGGCCAAGGCGGCCGCCCTTCTCAACCGCGACGAGCGCGAGATCTTCGAGACGCTCAATTCGCGCGAGCGGCTCGGCTCCACCGGGGTCGGCAATGGCATCGCCATTCCGCACGGCAAGCTCGCCAAGATGGACAAGCTGTTCGGCCTGTTCGCTAGGCTCGACCGGCCGATCGATTTCGAGGCGCTCGACGGCGAGCCGGTGGATCTGGTGTTCCTGCTGCTGGCGCCGGAGGCGGCCGGGGCCGATCATCTGAAGGCGCTGGCCCGGGTGGCGCGGCTGCTGCGCGATCCGGAGGCGGCCAAGAAGCTGCGGGCCTCGCACGACGCCGCCACCCTCTACGCCATCCTCAACGGCACTGCCGCGTCCAACGCCGCCTGAGCGGCGGCGCCAAGCGGCGGGCGCCTCGCCTCGCTTCAGCAGGAGAGCTCCATGGCCGATCCGCTCGATTCCGGCGTCCCGGCGCTCGGCGCCGAACAATGCCGCGCCGCCCGTGCCATGCTGGGCTGGTCGGTCGACGATCTCGCCGGCCATGCCGGCGTCACCGGCGCCTATGTCGAGGCCTTCGAGCAGGGCCGCGAGCCCGGCGATGGCGACGATCCCAATGAGAGCGTGCGCATGCGCCGGGCGCTGGAGCATGCCGGGGTCGAGTTCATCGATGCCGGCCTGCCCAGCGCCGGCGGCGGTCCGGGCCTGCGTCTGCGCTCGACGCCGTCCTACATCCAGCCGGAGAACCTCTCCTCCGCCAACGACGTGTGAGGGGCCGGCGCCCGAGCCGGCGCATGCCGGCTCACCTCACCCTTCCATGCTCGGCGAGGAAGTCGATCAGCGCCCGCACCCGCGCCGGCAGCGGCCCGCCGCTGCCGGGATGCACGGCGTGGAAGCTTTCGCGATCGCCGGGGTTCAGCGCCTCCAGCACCGCGACCAGCCGTCCCGCCGCAAGGTCGGCGCGCACGGTGAAGGCGGCCAGCCGCGCCAGCCCGACGCCGGCCAGCGCCAGCCGGCGGATGCCCTCGCCGTCGCTCGCCTGCACCCGGGCCGACACAGGCAGCATCGTGTCCCGACCGTTCTCCCGGAGCGGCCAGCCTTCCACCGCCCGCGCATAGCCGGAGCCGATCCGCACATGCGCGCCGAGATCGGCGGCGCTGTGCGGCGTGCCGGCGCGTGCCAGATAGGCCGGGGCGGCGACGATCAGCTTGCCGGTGTCGCCGAGCTTGCGGGCGAGCAGGCTGGAGGTCCGCAGCGGTCCGGCACGGATGGCGACATCGGTGCGCTCGGCCAGCAGGTCGACCACCAGGTCGGTCTCGACGATGTCGAGGCTGACGCCGGGATGGCGGATCAGGAAGTCCGGTAGGATCGGCGCCAGCACATGCGCGCCATAGGAGGCGGAGGTGCTGACCTTCACCCGTCCCGCCGGCCGCTCGCCGGCGCCGGCGGTGCGCTCGGCCTCCTCGATATCGGCGAGGATGCGCGCCGCCCGCTCATAGAAGGCGCAGCCCTCCGGCGTCAGCTCCAGCCGGCGGGTCGAGCGGGTGACGAGGCGTGAGCCTAGCCGCGCCTCCAGCCGGGCGATCAGCTTGCTCACCGCCGAGGGGGTCATCCGGCTCTGCCGGGCGGCGGCGGAGAAGCCGCCCTGCTCCACCACCCGCACGAACACTTCCATCTCGCCGGAGCGGTTGATGTCGCCGCGCGCCATTCGGTCTTTCATCTCACAGATGCTGTTCTTGTCGGCAGTCTATCTCACAGATGCGGCTGGTTCCATCTTCCCGCCATGCAGATGGATCACGGGAGCACATGATGGAATATCGCCCGCTCGGACGCTCGGGCCTGAAGGTGCCGGCGCTGTCCTTCGGTGCCGGCACCTTCGGCGGCGCCGGCCCGCTCTTCGGCAATTGGGGCACCACCGATGCGGCGGAGGCGCGCCGCCTGCTCAACATCTGCCTCGAGGCCGGGGTGACGCTGTTCGATACCGCCGACGTCTATTCCGACGGCGCCTCGGAGCGGGTGCTGGGCGAGGCGATCCGGGGCCGGCGCGACCGGGTGCTGATCTCTACCAAGACCGGGCTGCCGACAGGGGAGGGCCCCAACCAGGCCGGCACCTCGCGCCTGCGGCTGGTGGGCGCGGTGGAGGCGGCGCTGGCCCGCCTCGGCACCGATTACATCGATCTGCTGCAGCTGCACGCCTTCGACGCGGGCACCCCGGTCGAGGAGGTGCTGGCGACGCTGGATGGGCTCGTCCGCGCCGGCAAGCTGCGCTATGTCGGGGTGTCGAATTTCGCCGGCTGGCAGATCATGAAGTCGCTGGCGGCGAGCGAGCGCCATGGCTGGCCGCGCTATGTCGCCAACCAGGTCTATTACTCGCTGGTCGGCCGCGATTATGAATGGGAGCTGATGCCGCTGGGTGCAGATCAGGGGCTCGGGGCGCTGGTGTGGAGCCCGCTCGGCTGGGGCCGGCTGACCGGCCGCATCCGCCGCGGCGCGCCACTGCCGGCGGGCAGCCGCCTCAACGCCACCGCGGATTTCGGCCCGCCGGTGGACGAGGAGCGGCTCTACCGCATCGTCGACGTGCTGGACGAACTGGCCGAGGAGACCGGCCGCACCATCCCGCAGATCGCCATCAACTGGCTGCTGCGGCGCCCGACCGTGGCCTCGGTGATCCTCGGCGCCCGCAACGAGGCGCAGCTGGTCGACAATCTCGGCGCGGTGGGCTGGGCGCTCGAGGCCGGACAGATCGCCCGGCTCGACGCCGCCAGCGTGGTGGAGGCGCCCTACCCGCATTTCCCCTATCGCCGGCAGGCCGGCTTCGCCCGCCTCGATCCACCGCTGGCGGGGTGAGCGGGAGGACGGGTCGACATGCCCGCCCCGCCATCGGAAGGATCGGATTGCCGAAAGGGACGCTGCCTCTGGCTCTTTCCTGTTGCTCTCCCCGCCCGAACTCGGCTGTCGTCGAGTTCGGTTCCCGCAAGGTTGAAGCCGGCAGCATCCGGCTTCGACGGAGAGGTGGCCCGCGGAGCGGGTCGGTGAGGGGCCAGGCCATTGCGGAGCCGAAGAAGACCCTTCACCCCAGCCCTCTTCCGCAAACTCGGCTGTTGCCGAGTTTGCTCCATCCAACCCTCGAACTCGGCAACAGCCGAGTTCGAGACGGGTAGAGGGAGAAACAGCCGCTCCCTTACGGCGTGATCGCCACCTTCAGCACGCCGTCGCGCTGGTTGGCGAACAATTCATAGGCCGCCTCGATGTCGTCCAGCTTGAACCGGTGCGTCACCAGCGGCTTCAGGTCGACGCGGCCGGAGCCGATCACGTCCATCAGCCGGCGCATGCGCTCCTTGCCGCCGGGGCACAGGGTGGTGACGATCCTGTTGTCGCCGAGCCCGGCGGAGAAGGCGCCGAGCGGGATCTTCAGATCCGTCGAATAGACGCCGAGCGAGGACAGCGTGCCGCCCGGCCGCAGCACCTTGAGCGCCGATTCGAACGTGCCCTGCGTGCCCAGCGCCTCGATGGCGACATCGACGCCGCGCCCGTCGGTCAGCGCCAGGATCTGCTCCACCGGGTCGCCCTGCCTGAAGTCCACCACGTCCGAGCAGCCGAGCTGCCGGGCGATGGCGAGCCGTTCCGGCACGGTGTCGACGCCGATGATCTTCGTCGCGCCCTTCAGCTTGGCGCCTGCCACTGCGCACAGGCCGATCGGGCCGAGCGCGAACACCGCGACATGGTCGCCGATCCCAACCGCGCCGCTCTCGGCGCCGGAGAAGCCGGTCGACATGATGTCGGGGCACATCAGCACCTGCTCGTCGGAAAGCCCGTCCGGCACCGGCGCGAGATTGGCCAGCGCATCCGGCACCCGCACATATTCCGCCTGCGCGCCATCGATGGTGTTGCCGAACTTCCAGCCACCCATCGCCTTGAAGCCGTGGCGGGTGCCCGGCCCGTCCTGCGAGCCGCAGCCGCAGAGACACGCATAGGAATGGCCGGACGGGGTGATGGCGCCGGCGATCACCCGCTGGCCCTCGGAAAAGCCGGTCACCGCCGAGCCGAGCTTCTCGATCACCCCGACCGGCTCGTGGCCGATGGTGAGCCCCCGTTCCACCGGGTACTCGCCCTTGAGGATGTGGACGTCGGTGCCGCAGATGGTGGTGGTGGTGATGCGGATCAGCGCGTCGAGCGGGCCGATCTCCGGGACCGGCTTCTCGTCGAGGACGATGCGTCCCTTCTCGACGAAGATGGCGGCTTTCATCCTGGCCATGGCGTTCTCCTCTCATTGGCGGGGCCACTATGGGCACCTGCGCCGAGGAGACCATGACGCCGGTCAATTGCCGGCTTCACATCGCCGGGAGGGTTTCCGCCCGCATCCCGGAAACGGGCGCGGTTGCCCGCTCCCCGCCCCCACATTCCCGACCGCCCTCATCCTGAGGTGCGAGCGCCGCGAGCCCCGAAGGATGGTCGCCCGGGCGCGCCCGGCGGGGCCTCCTTCGAGGCTCGGCGCCACCTCGATCCGAATCGAGGGGAGGCGGTCCCTCAGGAAATGCCGCGCTCGCGCATCAGCGTCACCATCGCGGCGCGCAGCTCCGGCATGCCGGTGCCCTCGCGCGAGGAGGTGGGGAACACCACCGGGAACGCCGCCGGCCGGCGAGCCAGCGCGGTCTGCGTCTCGGCGAGGCGCTTTTCCAGCTCGCCCTTCTTCAGCTGGTCGGCTTTGGTCAGCACGATGGCGTAGGACACCGCGGCCTTGTCGAGCCCGTCGAGCACGCCAAGGTCGATCGGCTTCAGCCCGTGGCGGGAATCGATCAGCACGAACACCCGCGCCAGATTGGTCCGCCCGCGCAGATAGGCGTGGATGGTCTCTGTCCAGGCGTCGACCTTCTCCTTCGGCGCCTGGGCGAAGCCGTAGCCGGGCATGTCGACAAGGGTGAGGTCGGGTCCGAGCCCGAAGAAGATCAGCTCCTGCGTGCGGCCCGGCGTCACCGAGGTGCGCGCCAGCGCCTTGCGGCCGGTCAGCGCGTTGACGAGGCTCGACTTGCCGACATTCGACCGGCCGGCAAAGGCGATCTCGATGCCGCGCATCGCCGGCAGCGTTTCGATGGTCGGGGCGGCGGAGAGGAAGTTCCACTCGCCGGCGAAGAGCTTGCGGCCGGCCTCGATCAGCGCGGCATGTTCGGCCGCGGCGCGTGCTTCGGCCTCGGAGGGGGTGCTGTCAGCGTTCATCCGCCGCTTATCCGCCGCCCGGCGCCATTCCGCAAGCCGTCCGGCTGCGGGGACGCGGTATCAGGAGCCGATCCGCCGCAGAACGCCGTCATGATCGACCAGTTGGCGCTGCCGCGCCGCCGGCACCGCAGGGTGGAACAATTCGAGCAGCCGGGTCGGTTCCGGGCGGGCGATCCGCCCTCACGTCTCGCCCGCACGGGTGGCGACGATGATGCGCACATGGTCGGAAATCAGCGGCAGCCCGGCGGTCATGCCGAATCGCGAGCGCTGGAGATGGAATTCGGCACGCAGGCCGAAGGAGCGGTCCGGATCGCGCTGCACCCGGACGGTAACGCTCTCGGGCCGGGTGACGCCGAGCAGCGTGAGATTGCCGCGCACCCGCACCGTGTGGTCGTCGAGCTTCTCCACCGAGGTGGAGACGAAGTGGATGTCGGGATGCCGGTCGGTATTGAGGAAGGCCGGCCCGCGCACATAGTCGTCGAGCGCTGGCGCCCTGGTGTCGAGCGAGGCGGCGGCGATGGTGAAGCGCACCGAGGAGCGCTGCGGCCGATCGAGATCGATGGCGAGCCGGGAGGTGAAGCGGCGGAACACCCCTTGGGTCAGCGGATAGTCTTTGGCGCCGATCTCGAAGGCAATCCGGGTCTGCGCCGGATCGACCTTGTAGGATTGCGCCCGCACGGAAAGGGTCGCGGCGATGAGCAGCGCGACGGCGAAGCCGAGGGCCCGCACAGTGATCTGCCGCATGGGATCACCTCATGATGGGATCACCTCGACGAAGGCAGCCAGCCTCACGGCAAATCGTATACCTCGGCCGCGCGGCGTGGTCGCACATGTTCGTGTAACGCCGCCGGCGCGGCAAGGCCCGGCAAAACGGGCCTGCCAACGAAAACAGCGGGAACCGCCGCCTGGCCGTTCCCGCTGCCTGTCGTCGTGTCCGTCGTCGCGGCGCCTGCCGGCGCGGTGCCGCTAGCCGGCCTTGGCCTTCTTCCGGCCGAGACGCAGCGTGCTCTTGAGATTGTCCCAGAGCTCCACCTTCACGCCGTTGCGGCGCATGATCACCGATTGCTGCAGCACCGAGAGGGTGTTGTTCCAGGCCCAGTAGATGACGAGGCCGGAGGCGAACGAGGCCAGCATGAAGGTGAACACCAGCGGCATCCAGTCGAAGATCATCTTCTGGGTCGGATCCGGCGGGGCCGGGTTCAGCTTCATCTGCGCCCACATGGTGCAGCCCATGATGATCGGCCAGATGCCGAGCATCAGGAAGTGGCCGATCACCGGCACCTGCGAGGGGTCCCAGGGGATCAGCCCGAACAGGTTGAACAGCGTGGTCGGGTCGGGGGCCGAGAGATCCTTGATCCAGCCGAAGAACGGCGCGTGCCGCATTTCGATGGTGACGAACAGCACCTTGTAGAGGGCGAAGAAGACCGGGATCTGGATCAGGATCGGAAGACACCCCGCGATCGGGTTGATCTTCTCCTTCTTGTAGATCTCCATCATCTCCTGCTGGAGCTTCATGCGGTCGTCGCCATAGCGCTCGCGCAGCGCCTGGATCTCCGGCTGCACCGCCTTCATCTTCGCCATCGAGGCGTAGCTCTTGTTGGCGAGCGGGAAGAAGATGCCCTTGATCAGCACGGTGACCGCGAGGATGGCGATGCCGAAATTGCCGACGAGGTGATAGATCCAGTCGATGACGACGAAGAGCGGCTTGGTGATGAAGTAGAACCAGCCCCAGTCGATCAGTCGGTCGAAGCGGTCGATATTATATTGCGCCTGGTAGCCGTCGACGAGGCGCACCACCTTGGCGCCGGCGAACAGCCGGCCGTCGCGGGTCGCCTTGGCGCCGGGCTCGACGGTGACGGCGTCGCCGCGGAAGTCGGTCTGGTAGGTGAGGTCGTTGCCGTTCTGCGCGGCGGAGAAGCGCGCCTGCACCTTCTCCTGCGAATCCGGGATGACGGTCGCCGCCCAGTATTTGTCGGTGATGCCGAGCCAGCCGCCGGTCGAGGCGAAGGTCTCGGTCTTCTTCTCGGCGATGGCGCTGTACTTGATCTCGTGCAGGCCGCCCTCCGAGGTCACGCCGATCAGGCCCTCGTGGAGGATGTAGTAGCCGAGAGTGTGCGGGGTGCCGTGGCGGGACACCAGCGCGAAGGGATGCAGCGAAATCGCCGCGCCGCCATTGTTCTCCACCTCGTCCACCACATGGAACATGTAGTTGGCATCGATGGAGAGGGTGCGGCGGAACACCTGCCCCTCGCCATTGTCGTAGGTGAGGACCAGCGGGGTGTCGGCGGTGAGCTTGGCGCCTTCGGGGGCGGTCCACAGCGCGTCGGGCGCCGGCAGCTTCACATTGGAGCCGGAGGCGGCGACCCAGCCGAATTCGGCATAGAACGGGTTCGGCCCGCCGGAAGGCGAGAGCAGCACGATGATCGGCGAGTTCGGCTGCACCGTCTCGCGGTAGTTCTTCAACGACAGGTCGTCTATGCGGCCGCCGCGCAGCGACACCGAGCCGGTGACGCTTGGCGTGTCGATGGCCACGCGCGGGGTGCGGGCCAGCGCTTCCTCGCGGGTCAGGGCCTTGGCCGGGGTGGCGGCGGGCGCCGGCGCGGTGGTGCCGGGAGCCCCCGGCGCGGCGGGGGCGCCGGGCTGGGCCGCCTGCTGGGCCGCCTGCTGCTGCGCCTGACGCTGGGCCTCCATCTGCGGGATGCCGGAGAAGTACTGCCAGGCGATCAGCACCACCATCGACAACACGATGGCGACGATCATGTTGCGGTTCTCAGTCGTCATGCGCAGTCTCTCCGTCGGCGTGCGCGGTCGCCTGCACGGCGGTCGAAGCCGCGGCAGGTTGGGGCCGCGCTGGCGGATGCCGGCGCCGGTTCCCAGAATGAAGGCGGGCGATGCCCCGCTCGATGTCGTTTATGAGATCGGTGAAGCGCGTGTGAAGGGCGGCGCGACGGGCGACGATCACATAGTCGAAACCCGGCCGTGCCACGCGGGGCAGGGCGGCGCGCACGGCTTCACGCAGGCGGCGCCGGATTCGGTTCCGCTCCACGGCATTGCCGTGCTTCTTGGTAACGGTGACGCCGATGCGCGCGGCGCCGTCATCGGCGCGGTCGCGGCCCTGCAGCAGCAGCGGCCCGGAATTGGCCCGGAGCCCGCCGGCGGCGGCGAGGAAGTCCTTGCGCTTGACGAGCCGGTCCATAAGGGCGCCGTTCCTCAGGCGAGGGCGAGGCTGGCCTCAGCCCTTGCGATCCCAGCCCTTTCGACCAGAGACAGGAGGACCGCGGCGGCGGCCGTCGCGGTCATGTCAGGGGTCGGATCAGGCCGACAGGCGCTTGCGACCATGCGCGCGACGGGCGGCAATGATCTTGCGGCCGTTACGGGTCGCCATGCGCGCACGAAAGCCGTGCCGGCGGGCGCGCACGAGCTTGCTCGGTTGATAAGTGCGCTTCACGGGTGTCTCTCCGCATTCAGGTTGAGCCGCCCGGACCGGATTGCCCCCCTGATCGCCGGCCGCGACATTGGTGCGGCACTCTTGCGTCAATATTGGAGACAGCCCGGTCGCCGGAGCAGCCGAGGTTCGGAGGCGGCTTATAGGGGGGTGGGGCAGACAAGTCAACGCGGGAGCGCCGCCTTCGGCACAGAGTTCCGCCGCATCGGGGCGCCCGGCCCGCTCCGCGCGGCATCGAGTGCCGGCGTGCCGCGAGCATAGGCGGGAATGGCGGCCGGCGCGATCCTCGTCGGCCTGAGGTCCGGTGGGTCCCGATGCCGGCGGCGAACGGCCGCTCCGGCCTCCGAATCGACGGACCGGCGGGTAAGTTGGAGCCGCCGCGTGGAGCCGCTCGACGCCCCATCGCCGGAGAAGGGGGCATGTGCATCGATGTGGCCGCGGCGCGGCCTGATCACGGCCGCCGGCCCGCCGGGTTGGCGCCGGCCGGCTGGTCACGGGCGCGGGCGGGTGCGCCACTGGGGTGCGCCACGGGGAGGAACCCTCCCCAGCCGGGTGAGGAGCCTCTTGCCGGGCTGCGCGGTCCGGCGTGGCTCGCGGGAGCCTGACGGGCGATGGGGCCGCGCCCTCGCCGTCGGTCGTCTTGGGGCGGCGTACGCCCGCCATCGTCCCGGTCTGTCCCGCCATCATCGCGGGGGCGGGAGCGGACAGTTCGCCAGCCCCGTCTTCGGCGATCGGGGGCCGGTGGCCTTGGGCGGCGGGGCGCCCGATGCACGGCCGCCAAACCGGCTCATAGCGGGGGCGCATCCGCCGGCGCGGGCGCGGCCTCGCCATGGCCGCATTCGGCCCTATATGTTTTCACGTTTCCGTGCGACGCGCCGCCGCGCACCTCTGGCCGGGCGACGGGTCGCGATTAGATAAGGCTGCGATGACCACGCCTCTCGATGCCGCTTCGACCCCGGCCGTATTCGCCGAGCGCGCCCTGCCGCCTGTCCCTGCGGCGGGGGAAGCCGTCGTGCCGGCGCCCGCCGCCTATCGGCTGCCGCGCCATCTCGGCCTGTCGGGCAAGCTGCTGGCCTTCACCGTCGCCTTCGTGGTGCTGGCGGAGCTGCTGATCATCGTTCCCTCCATCGCCGCCTATCGCGTCAACTGGCTGTCGGACCGGCTCGCCGGCGCCCGCACCGCCGCGCTGGTGCTGGATGCGGCACCGCAGGAGATGGTGCCGCCCGAGCTCACCCGCGAGTTGCTGAACAGCGTCGGCGCCATCACCGTCGCCCTGAAGCGAAACGACACCCGCCGCCTGCTCGCCTCCTCCGATATTCCTCCCGAGGTCGACCTGCATGTCGATCTGCGCGACGTGGCGCCGTGGCAGGCGGTGACCGAAGCGGTGGACACGCTGTTCGCGCCTGACGGGCGCATCGTCCGCGTGGTCGGCACCCCGCCGCGGCTCGGCGGCTTCGTCGAGATCGTCATCGACGAGACGCCGCTGCGCAAGGCGATGCTGCGCTTCACCCGCAATCTGGTGCTGGTGTCGCTGATCATCGCCGCGCTTACCGGCGGGCTCATCTATCTCGGCCTCGCCTGGATGTTCGTGCGGCCGATGCGCCGGCTCACCCAGCGCATGGTCGCCTTCCGCCTGGCGCCCGGTGCGCCGCCGGCCGCGCTCGATCCCACCACCCGCATGGACGAGATCGGCCAGGCGGAGCGGGAATTCATGGAGATGCAGCGGCAGATCCGCGAGACGCTGCAGCAGAAGAGCCGGCTTGCCGCGCTCGGCCTCGCCGTTTCCAAGATCAACCATGATCTGCGCAACCTGCTCGCCTCGGTGCAGTTGCTGTCCGACCGCCTTGCCATGATCCGCGATCCGGCGGTGCAGCGCTTCGCCCCCAAGCTGGAGGCGGCGCTCGACCGCGCCATCGCCTATTGCGAGCACACGCTCGCCTACGGCAAGGCGCAGGAGCCGCCGCCGGAGCGGCGCATGGTGGCGCTGGCACCGCTGATCGCCGATGTGCAGGATACGCTGGGCCTCGGCAGCGAGGACGCCCCCGCCATCGGCTGGGTGGAGGCGGTGGAACGCGGCCTCAAGGTCGATGCCGATCCCGACCAGCTGTTCCGCGTGCTGCTCAACCTGTGCCGCAACGCCATGGAGGCGCTCGCCGCCCGCGCGCCCAACGATCCGCTGCGCGACCAGATCCGCGTTACCGGCCGCCGCGAGGGCTCCACCGTGGTGGTCGAGGTCGCCGATACCGGCCCCGGCGTGCCGGAGGCGGCGCGCGCGCATCTGTTCGAGGCCTTCCAGGGATCGGCGCGGCGCGGCGGCACCGGTCTCGGCCTTGCCATCGCCGCCGAGCTGATGCAGGCGCATGGCGGCGAGATCCGCCTGGTGCCCGGCACCATCGGCGCCACCTTCCAACTGCGCATTCCCGACCGACCGGTCGATCTCGACGCCCACCGGGCCCTGCGGTCGCATGGCTGATTCACGGCGCCGGCTGGCGCACGCCCGGCTTTCCCGTCCGATCGCCGCTCTCATCGGCCTGTTCGGCCTCATCCTACACCTCACTGCACTGAGCGAGCCTGCCATGGCGGCGACGGTAAGCGTTGCCGGCACCGAGGTTCTGGTGGATGGAAAGCCGTTCCGCGTGCGTGGCGCCGCGGGGGAGGAGGCGCTGGCCGAACTCGCCGGCTTAGGCGCCACCACGGTTCGCACCTATGGCGGCGATCCGGGAGCGGTGCTCGATGCGGCGCGGCAGGCGGGGTTGAAGGTGATCGTCGGTCTGTGGGTCGAGCATCCGCGCCGCGGCGTTGACTATGGCGACCGCGTCTTCGTGGAGAAGCAGCTCGCGGAGTTCAGGCAAGTTGTTGAAAAATATAAGGATCATCCGGCGCTGCTGATGTGGGGCATCGGCAATGAGGTCGAATCCGAACTCGCCGACGACCGCGCCGTCTGGCCGGCCATCGAGGAGGTGGCGGCGATGGTCAAGGCCGTCGATCCAGCGCATCCGCGTATCGCCGTGCTGGCGGAGACCGGTACCGACAAGGTCCGTAAGCTGCGCGCCGCCGCGCCGAGCATAGATGTGCTCGGCATAAACGCCTATGGCGACGCGCTTTATTCCGTCGCCGCCCGCGCCCGCGACCAGGGCTGGGCCGGCCCGATCGTCATCACCGAGCTCGGCGCCCGGGGGCAGTGGCAGGCCGCCACCGCCCCGTGGGGAGCGCCGTTCGAATTGTCTTCCACTCAGAAGGCGATCGAGCTCAGGCGCTATCTCGCCGCGCTTGAAGGTCAAGATATTGGTATCATTTTGTTTTTGTGGGGTTGGAAGCAGGAGGTGACGCCAAGTTGGCACAGCCTGCGCCTGCCGTCCGGCGAGTGGACCGAGGCTTCCGAAGCGATGGCCGAGGCGTGGGGAGGTCGGACGCCGGGAGGTAATCGTGCTCCGCGCATAGCCGCGCTGCGCCTCGTCGACACTCCGTCCCAGCCCTATGCCGGCGTTGGGATTTCTGAAAGCTGGGAGGTTGAATTGGAGGCCAGCGATCCCGATGGCGATCCCCTCGACATCCGCTGGATCGTTCGGGAAGAATCTCGCGTGCGTACCGTCGCCGGCGACTTCGAACCAGATGCCGGGGTGGTCGAGGGGGCGGTCTCGCCACTGGCGAAGGGCGCGCGCGTGCGCCCGCTGTCTGTTGGAAAATATCGGCTTTTTGTCGAGATTCGCGACGGACGGGGCAGCGCCGCCACGGCAAATCTCCCTTTCGAGATACGCTGATCCAGCCGCCCTGCCGCTTGTCGTCAGTCGTGGCTATCCACAAGCGAGATGACTTTGCTGCCATCCGATGTGACTGGGCTGTTGCATTGATATCGGAATCGGGGTAGCTGACGGGCCTCTCACGAGGGGCAACGCCTCGTGACGAGAGGGCCGTTAGGTCTCATGACCTCGGCCGGGCGCCCGTAGCTCAGCTGGATAGAGCACCAGACTACGAATCTGGGGGTCAGAGGTTCGAATCCTTTCGGGCGCGCCATTTCAGTACAAACCTGCGAACGCCGTTCGCCGCCGCTCACACGCTTGATGCGGCGGCAAGCCTGCGCACTAGGTCCGATTTGTTTCCCATCAGCCGAATCTCCGACTTGCTCACCACCTCGACACGCTGAGCAAGCGCGCACAGATGATCGCGGTGGTACTCGCCCGTCTCGCTGCGTAGCTCGGCGCGGGCGATCTCGGAGAAGCGCTTCGGGCTTTTGGCGGTGACCTTCGAGCTGATCCTCTCCACAGCCGCTTGCGCACGCTCGGCGTCTGCCTGGGCCTGGTCGCGAATCGCGGTCAGTTCGGCGATGCGGTCCTTCAATGAGAGATCGGCCATGTTGATGAGGCCGTTCTCGATCGCCTCATAGAGTCGCTTCAGCTTGGCCTCGGCCTCCGTCGCACGCTTGTTGAGCGATGTGGCTGCGCCGCCGCTTGACCCATTCCTCGCGCTGATCGAGAAGCTGTTCCAGTACGACGGAAAGGTGTTCAGAATCGAGGATGCGCCGCTACAGATGATCGATGACGGCTCGGTCGAGCCGATCCATGCGCATGGGCAAGACCCAAGCGGCCGGTCGTGCCCATGCGCGCGGTCGTCGAACAGGTGCAATAGCGATACATGCAGCCCGAACTGCCCTTGCCGGTCCGGAGCGTCACTGCGCCGCCGCAGCTCGCGCAGAAGAGATCCCGGTCAGAAGCGTCGGGCCACTCACCTCGCGGGGCGGCGCCCTTGCGGGATTCGCGCCTCAAGGTCCGCCTGTACGGCGCGGAACTCAGCCTCGGTGATGATCGCAGGGGCCTGTGCGATCGCGTCCTCGGCTTCCGGTTCAGGGGCTCGGATTTTGTGGTTCAGCGTATTGAACCGATGCTCACCGATATGGATGGTTCGGTCAGTATCTTATGGACGGAAGCGATCCACAGTGTCCACCATCGTGGACCCCGACAGGGGGTGTGGTCAAAGCTGGCGCGGGCTCACACATTAGCCGGCTAGACGGATTCACGGATGGTTTGAGTGAGAATCGAGGCGAAGCGCTTTACCGCCGAAGAGGGCGACTTTGCGAGGCAGGCGCGCAAGCTCGCGTTGCCGAGGTACGGCAGGAGAGGATGGTTGATGGCATTGAGGCCGTCGGGCAGTCCCAGAGGTGTCCTGACGGTTATCCCAAGGCCTGCGGACGTTGCCGCCCATAAGCCGGCAAGGCTCGAGCTCGTGAAGGTAATGCGCCAGTTACGGTCAATTCTGGCCAGGTGATCCAGGGCGGTAGCGCGGAAAAGACAGGGCTCGCCCATCATGACCAGCGGTACTGCTCCCGCGTCGATCTGGGCGTGATTGCCATTGCCGATCCAGATGATGGGGACTTCGGCAACGAAATCTCCAGACTCCTCCGTCTCCGGAGTTACACCCTCCCAGATCAATGCGATGTCGAGTCGGCTGGCCGCGATGTCGTTGAGCAGCGACGATTTGCGATCGACGCGTGCCTCCATGGCGACTTCCGGGTGTGAACGGATGAAGCGTGCCAGCATCTGGGGGAGCCAGGTCTCCGCAAGGTCCGGCGGAATACCCACTCGCACTTCGCCGGTCTCTTCGCGGGGAGCGAGGGCCTCAAGCGCTTCGTCATTGAGATCGAGCAGACGCTCGGCATAGACGAAGAAGGTCTGGCCGTCCGAGCTAAGGGTCAGTTTGCGGCCCTCCCGAAGAAACAGGTGGGAACCCAGTTGCTCCTCCAGACGGCGCATCTGCAGGCTTACCGCGGACTGGCTGCGGCCGACGCGCTCCGCCGCCTTCAGAAAGCTGCCCAGACGCACCCCCATCACGAAGGTGCGGACAAGATCCATATCCAGGTTTCGGATCGGGGGGCGGGGAGGTGCCATCGCAAGGGGCTGGCTCATCGAATGCCACTCATGGGGACGATTCATCAATTTTATTAAAGCGAGGATGGAAAATTCAATTTCCACCAATGCATGTTCCGATTAGTATGTCAAAAAGGTAGACAATATAGATATTCATGGAGAGCGGGTTGATGGTCCTTCCGGGGAAGATGCAGGAGCGGGTCAGGATCGGGGTTGCCGCCCTTCTGGGCCTGTCGCTCATCGGCACGGGCGCCACTGCTGCCGAAGGCTGGAAGCCGGAACGGCGGGTCGAGATCATCCTCGGCACCTCGGCCGGCGAAGGCGGGCTTAACCGCAATGCCCGCCTCATCCGCGAATGGCTGGTGAAGGACGGCACCATCCCGGAGAGCAGCGTCGTGGTGAACAAGCCGGGCGGCGGCCATGCGCTGGCGCTCACCTATACGGCGAGCCAGGTCGGCGCGGGCGAGACGATCCAGTTGGTCAACACGCCGCTGATCACCAACAACCTGCTTGGGCGCAGCCCGATCACCTACAAGGACTTCACGCCGATCGCGCTGCTCTATGACGAGACGGTGGTGTTCACCGTGCCGTCGAAGTCGAGCATCAGGACCGCGCAGGACCTGATCGACCGGCTGAAGCAGGATCCGTCCTCGGTGGTGTTCTCCACGGCCACCGGTCTCGGCACCGTGCAGCATATCGCCACGCTAGCGCTGGCCAAGGGCGTCGGCGTCGACATCAAGGGCGGCAAGCTGAAGACGGTGAATTTCTCCAACGGCAATGCCGAGGCGATCACCGCCGCGCTCGGCGGGCGCATCGACGTGGTGGTATCCTCGCCGCAGCCGGTGGCGCCCTTCGTCGAATCCGGCGACCTGCGCCCCATCGCGGTGGCCAGCCGCGAGCGCGCCGGCGGCTTCCTGGCCGATGTCCCGACCTGGAAAGAGTACGGCATCGATTCCGTCATCTACGCCTGGCGCGCCATCGTCGCTCCCAAGGGACTGACGCCGGAGCAGGTGAAGTTCTGGGACGACGCGTTCGCTGCCCTGGTGAAGACGCCGGAATGGCAGGAGGAGGTGAAGAAGAGCGACCTCAACCCGCGCTATCTCAACAGCGCCGAGACGGCGAAGTTCTTCGAGAACGAGAACAAGCGCTATTCCGAGATCTATGGCGGGCTCGGCCTCGATGTCGCGAAGCAGCGGTGACGCCGTGGCGCTGGACGCGGCCGCCGTGCCGCTGTTCCGCCGGCTTGGCGCGCAGGCGCGGATCAGCCTCGTCCTGTCGGCCGCCACCGCCGTCTTCGCGGTCGGCTATATCCGCGCCACCGCGGCGCTGCCGATGCCGCAACTGGTGGACCCGGTGGGGCCGCGCGCCTTCCCCTATCTGCTCGGCGCCGGGCTCCTGGTGTGTGCCGTCGGGCTCCTCGCGGAAGGGCTGGTGCTGTTCCGCGAGGAGCCGGCGGTCACGGGAGCCGGGTTCGACATGGCCGATCCGCGCTACCGCATCGCCGCGGCCGTGATGGGCTGGACGCTCGCCTATTACGCCGGCTTCGGGCCGCTCGGTTACATCCTTTCGACGACGCTGTTCCTCGCCGGCCTGATCTACGTGTTCGACGGCCGCCGGCTGTGGACCACGCTGACCGTCTCCCCCGGCTTCGCGGTGGCGAGCTACTTCCTGTTCAACAACCTGCTGGACGTCTTCCTGCCGGCCGGCTCTCTGTTCGGATGGCGCTGATGGATGCCGCCGATCTCTTCCTGCACGGCCTCGCCGTCGCCATGCAGCCGTCCAATCTCGGTTACATCGTCATTGGCTGCCTGCTCGGCACCGTGGTCGGCATCCTGCCGGGCCTCGGCCCCTCGGCCGGCATGGCGCTGCTGATACCGATCGTGTTCGGCATGGACCCGGCCAGCGCGCTGATGATGATCGCGGCGATCTATTACGGCGCCATGTATGGCGGCTCGGCGACCTCGATCCTGCTCAATACGCCGGGCGAGGCCTCCTCGGTGATGACGACGCTGGACGGCTACCAGATGGCGCGCAACGGCCGCGCCGGCGCGGCGCTCGCCGTCTCCGCCATCGGCTCCTTCATCGCCGGCACGGTCGGCATCGTGCTGCTCACCGTGCTGTCGCGGCCGCTGGCGCAGTTCGCGCTGCAGTTCGGCCCGCCGGAATATTTCACCCTGATGGTGTTCTCGATGCTCTCCGCGGCCTCGCTGGGCGGGCGCACCGTGGCGCGCGGCCTGCTCTCGATGCTGCTCGGCCTCGTCATCGCCACCGTCGGCATCGACCTGCAGAGCGGCATGCCGCGCTTCACCGGCGGCTTCCCGCAACTGCTCGACGGCGTCGACTTCATCCTCGCGGCGGTCGGCCTGTTCGCGCTCTCCGAGGTTTTCGTCAGCCTGGAGGACCATTTCCGCAACCCGGCGCAGCTGATCGGCATCAAGGGCCGGCTGTGGCTGACGCGCGAGGAATGGCGCCGCTCCGTCGGCCCGATCATCCGCGGCACCGCCATCGGCTTCGTGAAGGGCGTGCTGCCGGGCGGCGGGGCGACGGTGTCGACCATGCTGTCCTACAGCCTGGAACGCGCGCTCTCCAAGGACAAGGCGAAGTTCGGCACCGGCATGATCGAAGGGGTCGCCGGGCCGGAGGCGGCGAACAATTCCTCTGCCGCGGGTTCGATGGTGCCGCTGCTGGCGCTCGGCCTGCCGGGCTCGGGGGCAACCGCGGTGCTGCTCGGTGCCTTCGTCATCCTCGGCATCCAGCCCGGACCGCTGATGATCAACCAGCACCCGGAAGTGTTCTGGGGGCTGGTGAACAGCATGTATATCGGCAATGTCGTGCTGTTCGTCATGAACCTGCCGCTCATCTTCGTCTTCGTGCAGCTGCTGCGCATCCCGACCGGCATCCTGTTTCCACTGGTCATCGCCATCGCCTCGATCGGCGTCTACGCGGTGAACAGCAGCGTGTTCGACCTCTACATCGTGTTCGGCTTCGGCCTGCTCGGCTACGCCTTCCGCAAGCTCGACATCCCGACCGCGCCGCTGGTGCTGGCGCTCGTGCTGGGCGGCATGATGGAGCAGTCGTTCCGCCAGTCGATGACCATTTCCGGCGGCGACCTCTCGATCTTCGTGTCGAGCGGGCTGGCCATCCTGTTCCTGGTGCTGAGCGGGCTGGCCCTTCTAGCGGCGCTGGTGCTGCCGAGCCTGCTCAAGGCGCGGGGCGGCCGGGTCTTCGTCGAGGAGGCGGCCGATGTCTGAAGCGGCTGTCGCCAGGCCCCCGGCGGCCTATCCGCTCGCCCGTCCGGGTGCCGCGCTGGCCTGCGCGCGCCGGCTCGCCGCCCGTTTCACGGAAACTGCCGCGCAGTTCGATGCGAGCGGCGAGGTACCGGTCGCGAATTTCGCGGCCCTTCACGGCGAGGGACTGAGCGGCCTCACCGCCGCGCCCGCCTATGGCGGCGCGGGCGCCGGCCTTGCGGAAGCGGCCGAGGTGATCCGCGCGCTGGCGGCGGGCGAGCCCTCCAGCGCCCTGATCCTGTTCATGCAGTACCTCAACCTCGCCACCCTGCCGCATGGCCGCTGGGATCCGGCGTTGGTGCGCGAGGTGCTGACGAACTCGGTGCGCACCGGCGGGTTGATCAACTCGCTGCGCGTCGAGGCCGAGCTGGGCTCGCCGACGCGCGGCGGCCTTCCCGCGACCGTTGCCCGCCGCACCGCCGCCGGCTGGGCGATCAGCGGACGCAAGATCTATTCGACCGGCTCATCCGTACTCGGCTGGATGATCGTTTGGGCGCGCACGGACGAGCCGGAGGTCCGGGTCGGTCGCTTCGCCGTGCCGGCGTCGAGCCAGGGAATCGCGATCGAGCCGACCTGGAACGCGCTCGGCATGCGTGCGAGCGGCAGCCACGACGTGGTATTCGACGAAGTCGCGATCCCGGCCCATTACGCCGCCGACGTGCGCCGGCCGGAGGAATGGGTCGGTAAGGAGCCCATGCAGGCGGTATGGCATGGCGTTCTGCTGGGCGCCGTCTATGACGGCATCGCCCTTTCGGCGCGCGACTGGGTCGCGGGTTTCCTGCGCGAACGGGTGCCGAGCGGCCTGGGCGCGCCACTGGCGAGCCTGCCGCGCGTGCAGGAGCAGGTGGGGCGGATCGAGCAACTCCTTCAGGTCAACGAGACCCTGACACAGGGACTTGCCCGCGATGCCGATGAAGGCCGCCTCCCGACGCCCGAGCGGGCGGCACTGGCAAAGCTCACGGTGACCGAGAACGCCATCGCCGTGGTCGACATCGCGCTGCGGCTCTCAGCCAATCACGGCATTGCCCGCGCCAACCCGCTCGAACGCCACCACCGCGACGTCCTGTGCGGGCGCATCCACACGCCGCAGGAAGACGCCGCCCTCATCGCCGCCGGCACCTCCGCCCTCGCCTCCGCTCCCGCCGCCGCGGCGCCTCTGCCCATTTCCCTGGAGACCTCGAAATGAGCGTCGAACTCATCGGCTATATCGGCCATTTCAACTCGTCGGAGATCACCCGCCGCACCGGGCCGGCGGTCGACATCGATCATATCGAGGCGGTGGCCAAGGCGCATGAATATGTCGGCTTCGACCGGGCGCTGGTGGCGTTCAACTCGAACTCCGCCGAAAGCATATTGATCGGCCAGCATGTGGCTGGCGTCACCCGGCAGCTGAAACTGATGATCGCCCACCGGCCCGGCTTCACCCAGCCGACGCTGGCGGCGCGCCAGCTCGCCACGCTCGACCAGTTCTCGCGGGGGCGGATCGTCACCCACATCATCACCGGCGGCAATGATTCCGAGCTGGCGCAGGACGGCGACCACCTCACCAAGGACGAGCGCTATGCGCGCACCGGCGAATATATCGACATTCTCCGCCGCGAATGGACGAGCACCGAACCCTTCGACTATGACGGGCGCTACTACAAGGTGCGCGCCGGCTTCGGCGACGTGAAGCCGGTACGGCCGGAGGGCATCCCGGTCTTCTTCGGCGGCGCCTCTCCGGCGGCGATCGAGATCGCCGGGCGCCATGCCGATGTCTATGCCCTCTATGGCGAGACGCTGGAGCAGGTCGCCGAGCTGATCGGCCGGGTGCGCGCCGCCGCCGCGCCGCATGGCCGTTCGCCCGCCTTCAGCGTCTCGATCCGCGCCGTGCTCGCCGATACCGAGGAGAAGGCCTGGGCCAAGGCCGACGACATCCTCGCCCGCGCCACGGCGCTGCGGAATGCCGGCGGCGACCACAAGTCGCCGCACAACATCCGGCAGAAGCGCAAGACCGGCGACGTGCCGCCGAACGAGGGCTCGCGCCGGCTGCTGGTGGCGGCCGCGAAGGGACCGCGCCTCGACAAGCGGCTCTGGACCGGCATCGCCGCGCTGACCGCCGCGCAGGGCAACACCACCGCGCTGGTCGGCACCCCCGATCAGGTCGCCGACGCCTTGCTCGATTATTACGACCTCGGCGTCACCCGTTTCCTGATCCGCGGTTTCGATCCCATCGTCGACGCCATCCAGTTTGGCCGTGAGCTGCTGCCGCGCATACGCGCGCTGGTCGCGGAGCGCGACGCCGGCCACGCCGTCGCCGCCGAATGACGGTCCTCACATCGCCCGGAGTGCATCCATGAGCCTCGACGTCACCGCGCTGGAATTCATCGGCTATGTCGGCCATTTCAGCAATTCGGAAGCGCTGCGCCGCACCGGTCCCGCCCTCGACATCCCCTATATCGAGGCGGTCGCCAAGGCGCAGGACTATGTCGGCTTCGACCGGGTACTGGTCGCCTTCCACTCCACCTCGGCGGAGAGCATCCTGATCGGCCAGCATGTCGCGAGCGTCACCGAGCGGGTGAAGCTGATGATCGCCCATCGCCCCGGCTTCACCCAGCCGACGCTGGCGGCCCGCCAATTGGCGACGCTCGACCGGTTCTCCCGAGGCCGGGTGGCGGTGCACATCATCACCGGCGGCAACGATGTCGAACTGGCGCAGGATGGCGACCACCTGACCAAGGATGAGCGCTATGCCCGCACCGACGAATATATCGAGGTGCTGCGGCGGGAATGGACCAGCCCAGCGCCGTTCGATTTCGACGGGCGCTACTACAAGGTGCGCGCCGGCTTCGGCGACGTGAAGCCGGTACGGCCGGAGGGCATCCCGGTCTTCTTCGGCGGCGCCTCGCCGGCGGCGCTCAAGGTCGCCGGCCGCCATGCCGATGTCTATGCGCTGTGGGGCGAGACCTATGAGCAGGTCGCCGAACTCGTCGGGCGGGTGCGCGCCGCCGCTGCCGAGCACGGGCGCACGCCGGAATTCAGCCTGTCGCTGCGCCCGGTGCTCGCCGACACCGAGGAGAAGGCCTGGGCCAAGGCGGAGGACATCCTCGCCCGCGCCAAGGCGCTGCGAGTCGGCGGCGGCGACGGCCGCGCGCCGAACAACGCCCGCAAGGCGCGCGATCCGAATGTCGCCCCACCGAACGAGGGCTCGCGCCGGCTCCTTGAGGCCGCGGCGAAGGGCCCCCGCCTCGACAAATGCTTGTGGACCGGCATCGCCGCGCTCACCGGCGCCAGCGGCAATTCGACCGGCCTCGTCGGCACGCCCGATCAGGTGGCCGATGCGCTCGCCGATTATGCCGAGCTCGGCATTAGCAAATTCCTGATCCGCGGCTTCGATCCGCTGGTCGACGCGATCCAGTATGGCCGCGAACTGCTGCCGCGTGCGCGCGAGGTGATCGCCGAGCGCCGCAAGGCCGCCGCTCTCGCCGCCGAATGAACCTCCCGGGAACCACGTCGTGAAGCTCTATTACTCACCCACCTCGCCCTATGCCCGGAAGGTCGCCATTGTCGCCATCGAAACCGGCCATGACGCCATCATCGAGCGCGTAACCGCCGCGCCCCATCCGATTGATCGCGATGCCGGCGTCGTCGAGCAGAACCCGTTAGGGAAGGTTCCGACGCTCGTCGCCGACGGGGAACTGACGCTGTTCGACAGCCGCGTGATCGCCGAATATCTCGACGCCCACACCCGCCGTGGCCGCGTTTTCCCGGCCGATGGTCCGGCGCGCTGGACGGCGCTGACCCAGCAATCTTTGGGTGATGGCCTGCTCGATGCCGCCTTGCTGGTGCGTTACGAACTCACGTCCCGGCCACCCGAGCACCGTTGGGTGCTGTGGCAGGAGCGGCAGTTCGACAAGATCCGCTCGGCGCTGGCGCGGATCGATGAATGGTCCGGAGGGTTGGGAACCGAGCTGACCATAGGCACCATCACGCTCGCCTGCGCGCTCGGCTATCTCGATCTGCGCTTTCCCGAGTACGATTGGCGGGCAGGTCATCCGGGCGCCGCGAGCTGGTTCGCCGCGATTTCGGTGCATCCCAGCCTCACGGCCACCCGCGCGCCGCAGCCGCTTGCGGCGTAAGACACAGGACCAGACGATGAGCGAGCATTCCCACGATCATCCGCATGACCACGAACACGCGGAGGACCACTGGAAACATAACGGCGTACGCGTCATCAAGGGCGACCGGCTCGACGCCAATACCGCGCAGACGCCGGGGATG
Organism: Ancylobacter sp. 3268; assembly: GCF_031456575.1. Classification (NCBI taxonomy): domain Bacteria; kingdom Pseudomonadati; phylum Pseudomonadota; class Alphaproteobacteria; order Hyphomicrobiales; family Xanthobacteraceae; genus Ancylobacter; species Ancylobacter sp. 3268. The sequence continues at coordinate 116,966 of NZ_JAVDUX010000011.1, read as the reverse complement.
TTCCGCCAGGCTGCGGTCAACCATGCCCGCGTCGGCGCCCAGAAAATCTGGGCTGGCACCGTCACCATCCAGCCGGACGCCAAGACCGGCGTGCATCATCACGGTGCGCTGGAAAGCGTGATCTATGTGGTACGGGGGCGTGCCCGCATGCGCTGGGGCGAGCGGCTGGAATATGTCGCCGAGGCCGAGGCGGGCGACTTCATCTTCGTGCCGCCCTATGTGCCGCATCAGGAGATCAACGCCGATCCGACCGAGCCGCTCGAATGCGTGCTGGTGCGTTCGGATAACGAAGCGGTGGTGGTGAACATCACCGATGTCGACCCGGTGGAGAAGCCGGAGGCGGTCTATTGGGTCGACCCGATCCACAAGGCGCCGACATGAGCGGAGCGGCTGGCCCGAGCCATTTGGCATCTTTGGCGCAGCATGCGGGATTCAAGCCCAGCCAAAGGCGGGCTATAGAGTAAACGTAGAACGTCCGCCGGGCGTGCAGGCCCCGGTGGCGTGGCCGTGCCGCAGAAGCGCGCCGGAAAGAGCGGCTGCACTCTTTGCCCGTGCCTGAGTTGAAGCCCATCCGCCCCTTTCAAAGGGCGCTGGCGGTGCCTTCAGTCTGCGAACAGGCGCGCGTCAGCGGCGTGCCAGCTGAGCCGCACGCGCCCGCCGACCACCGGTTCATGCGCCATCGGCGCGCCGGCGGGATGCCGGACATTGATCTGCGCACCCCAGCCCGTCGTCACCGCAAAGTGGAAGGTTTCGCCGATGAAGGTGGCGTCGGTCAGGGTGGCATCGATGCCCGGCCGCGCGGCTGTGGCCGTGAGCGCGCCGATCTGCAGCCGATCGGGGCGTATCATCAGCCGCGCGCCGCTGCCGGAGCTGGCGGCCGCATGCAGCGGGATGTCGGCGCAGCCGCTGCCGTCGGGAAAGACGATGTCGGCCCGCGCATCCCGCCGGGCGGCGATAGTGCAGTCGAGGAAGTTGGAATGTCCGACGAAACCGGCAACGAAGCGGGTATGCGGTTCGTCATAGAGCTCGCGTCCCTTTCCGACCTGCTCGATGCGGCCGTGATTGAACAGCGCGACCCGATCGGACAAACTCAGCGCCTCCTCCTGATCGTGGGTGACATAAAGGATCGTCACCCCGGTCTCGCGATGGATGCGGCGGATCTCGACCTGGATCTCCTCGCGCAGCTTCTTGTCGAGCGCAGAGAGCGGCTCGTCCATCAGCAGCAACGGCGGATCATAGGAAAGCGCACGTGCCAGCGCGACGCGCTGCTGCTGGCCACCCGAGAGCTGGGCCGGCATACGGTCGGCGAAGCGCTCCAGCCGCACCAGCGCCAGCATCTCCTCGACCTTGCGGGCGACGTCCGCGCCAGACCGCCGCCGCACGCGCAGGGGGAAGGCAACGTTCTCGGCGACGCTGAGATGGGGAAACAGCGTGTAGCGCTGGAACACCATGCCGATATTCCGCCTGTTCGAGGGTTCGGCGAGGATGCTGCGGCCCTCGATGCGGATGTCGCCGCCCGACGGCTCGAAGAAGCCGGCGATCATGTAGAGCGTCGTGCTCTTGCCCGAACCGGACGGGCCGAGGAAGGTCATGAACTCGCCCCGCGCGATCTCCAGCGAAACGTCGGAGACGGCGGCGACGTTGCCGAAGCTCTTGGACACGCCACGGATATCGAGGAAGGTCATGAGCGGGCGTCCTTGCGCAGGAGAGCGGCGAGCGCCATGAGGGCGGCGGTCAGGGCGATGAGAGCTGTCGAGACGGCGGCGATGACCGGCGAGAGGTCCTGCCGCAGCGTGCCGAAGATCCGCACCGGCAGGGTCTGGAGGTCGGGGCTCGCCATGAAGATGGCGATGACCACCTCGTCCCAGGAGGCGAGGAAGGAGAAGATCGCCGCGCTGACGAGGCCGAGACGGATGCCGGGCAGGGTGACGCGGATCTTGGCTTCCAGCGGGCTGGCGCCGCAGACGATGGCGGCGGTCTCGATGTCGCGGTCGAAGCGCTCCAGCGCGTTGGAGATGGCGATGATCGAGAAGGGCAGGGCGATGACCAGATGCGCCAGCACGAAGCCGACGAAGGTGCCGTTGAGATGCAGCCGCAGGAAGAAGGCGTAGAGCGCCACCGCCAGCACGACCACCGGCAGGATCATCGGGGTGAGGAACAGCGCGCGCAGCGCCTCGCGGCCGCGGAAGGTGCCGCGGGTGAGGCCGAAGGAGGCCATCAGCCCGATGAGCACCGACAGCACGGTGACGACGGCGGCGATCTGGAAGCTGGTGAGGAAGGAGGCGATCCATTCCGGATCATCCACCAGCTCCTCATACCAGCGCAGCGTCCAGCCGGGGGGCGGGAACTGAAGCCATTGCGAGGAGCCGAAGGAGAGGGCGACGATCAAAAGGATCGGCAGCAGCAGATAGGCGCCGACCAGCAGCGCGATCAGCGAGAGGGCGACGCGCCAGGCGCCGAGGCGGGAGAAATCGAGCAGCATGGCGATCAGCTCCTCGCCTGTCCGAATCCGAAAAAGCGAAGCTGTACCAGATAGATGGCCAGCGTGATCGTGAGCAGGATGAGGGCGGCGGCGCCTGCCAGTCCCCAGTCGAGCAGCGACTGCACGAGCTGGGCGATCAGCTCCGCCAGCATCATGTTGGACGTGCCGCCGAGCAGCGCCGGGGTGATGAAGTAGCCGAGCGACATGACGAACACCATCAGCGCGCCGGCGGCGATGCCGGAGGCGGTGAGCGGCAGCATCACCCGCGTGAAGGCCTGCCAGCGGCTCGCCCCGCACAGCGCCGCCGCCTGGAACACCGAAGGATCGATGGAACGGATGGTCGCGTGCAGCGGCAGGATCATGAAGGGCAGCATGATGTAGGTCATGCCGATGGTGACGCCGACAAGGTTGTTGATCAGCGGCAGCGGCTCGGCGATGAGTCCGAGATCCATCAGCGTGCGATTGATGATGCCGGTGCGCTGGAGCAGCACCATCCAGGCGTAGGTGCGGGCCAAGAGGTTGGTCCACATCGACAAGATGACGATGGCGAACAGGAGTCGCGACCAGAACCCCGGCGCGATGGCGAGGAACCACGCGACGGGAAAGCCCAGCAGCACGGTTGCCACCGTCACCGTGGCGGCGACCAGGAAGGTGTTGCCGAGCACCTTGAGATAGGTGGTAGAGGCGAAGAACGCGGCGTAATTCTGCAGTCCCGGCTGCGGCTCCAGCACGCTGCGCAGCAGCAGCGCAAGCACCGGCAGCACGAACACCACCGCTACCAGCACCAGCGCCGGAGTGACGGCGGCGAGGCCGCTCGGCAGGCGCCGGCGTACCGGGGCGGAGGCGGGGTGCATGGCGTCGGAGACGGTCATCGTCCAGTTGTCCTGGCAGTGTCCGGTCAGACCGGTGAGGTGTACGATCAGTGCAATCGTCGTCGATAAGACCACTGATCGTCGCGAATGGCCCGCGTCCGGCGACCGGACGCGGAGCCCTACGGCTGCCGGCTCACTGCGCCTGCCAAGCGTACCAGCGCTTGCCGATCTCGTCGCGATGCGCGGCCCAATAGGCCATGTCGAGATTGATCTGCGAGGCGGTGTGCTTGTCCGGCAGATTGGCGGCCACGTCCTTCGGCATCAGTGCCGCCGATTTGATATTGACGGGGGCGTAGCCGCTGTCGGTGGCGAAGCTTGCCTGGCCCTCGGGGCTGGTGGCCTGGGCGAGGAATTTCATCGCCGCCTCCTTGTTCTTCGAGCCCTTCGGCACCACCAGCATGTCGGCGGCGGTCAGGTTCTGGTCCCAGGAGATGCCGACCTTGGTGCCGCCCTGCTCCAGCGCGAAGAGACGGCCGTTCCAGAACTGGCCGAGCGGGGCCTCGCCGGAGGCGAGCAGCTGCTGCGACTGCGCGCCGGTGCTCCACCAGACGATGTCGGCCTTGATGGTGTCGAGCTTCTTGAAGGCGCGGTCGAGGTCGAGCGGATAGAGCTTGTCGGCCGGCACGCCATCGGCGAGCAGGGCGATCTCCAGCACGCCCGGCGCCGACCATTTGTAGAAAGTGCGCTTGCCGGGGAAGCCCTTGGTGTCGAAGACGTCCGCCCAGCTCTTCGGCGCCTTGCCGCCGAGGCTGGCCGGATTGTAGCCGAGCACGAAGGAATAGTAGAAGCTGCCGACGGCGTGGTCGGTGACGAAGCGCGGGTCGAGATCGGCGCGCTTGACGATGTTGAAGTCGATCGGCTCGATCAGCCCGTCCTTCGCCGCGGCGGCGGCGAAATCGGCTTCGACGTCCACCACGTCCCAGGCAACGTTGCCGCTTTCGACCATAGCCTTGAGCTTGCCGTAGTCGGTCGGCCCGTCCTGCTTCACGGCGATGCCGGTCTTCTTGGTGAAGGGCACGGCCCAGTCCTTTTTCTGGGCGTCCTGGGTCGTGCCGCCCCAGCTGGTGAAGACGATGGACCCCTGCTGCGCGGCGGCAAGGCCGGCCGCGGCGACCAGCGCCGCGAGAGCGAGGCCGGCGAGGCCCCCGGTCCTGGATATGCGTGACATGTCGTTCCCCTGTGGTTCTCTGGTTTGGTTCGGCACGCGGCGCTTTTCGCGCTCTGGTCAGCTCAGCGGCGAGAACGGGGTCGGCAGGAGAATCTTGTTCTCCATCACCTCGATCAGCGCCTGGATCTTGGGAAGGAAGGTGAGCCACGCCGGATCGGCGTTCAGCGCCGCGCGGCGGGCGGCGCGGTCGTCGAGGCTCTCATAGGCCCAGACGTGCACGATCTCGTTGAGCGGGCCGATCTCGCTGGTGAAATAGCCGACGAGATGGCCGAGATGGCCCTTCTGGATGGCGATGCCCTCCTCGGCCACCAGCTTCACATAGGCCGGCACGGTGCCGGTCTTCAGCCGGTAGGTGCGCATCTCGTAGAGCATGGCGTCGCCTCCTCAGCGCATCACGAAGGGATCGGCGATCGGCTCGTCCGAGGTGCGGATCCAGACCGACTTGGTGCGGGTGTAGTCGCGGATGGATTCGGCGCCACCTTCGCGGCCGAGGCCGGACTGGCCGTAGCCGCCAAACGGCACGATGGGCGAGACGGCGCGATAGGTGTTCACCCAGACGATGCCGGCCCGCAGCCGGCGGATCAGCCGGTGGGCGCGGGTGAGGCTGGCGGTGAACACGCCGGAGGCGAGGCCGAAGCGGCTGTCATTGGCCTTGGCGACGGCATCCGCCTCGTCCGCGAACGAAAGGACGGACAGCACCGGGCCGAACAACTCCTCGGCGGCGCAGGGCACCTCGTTGCCGGCGCAGGCGAGGATGGTCGGCTCGTAGTAATTGCCGGCGGCGAGACCCGCCGGGCGCCGGCCGCCGGTGACGAGGCCGGCGCCGGCCGACAGGCTCGCCGCTACCACTTCTTCGATATGGGCGAGCTGGCGCCGGGTGGCGAGCGGCCCCATCTCGGTCGCCGGCTCCTGCGGATCGCCGATGCGGATCCGCTTCGCCTTGTCGACGAGGATACCCAGCAACCGCTCGCGGATGGTCTCCTCGACGAGCAGGCGCGAGCCGGCGACGCAGCTCTGGCCGGAAGCGGCGAAGATGCCGGCGACGATGGCGTTGGCGGCGCTGTCCAGATCGGCATCGGCGAACACCAGCACCGGCGACTTGCCGCCGAGCTCCAGCGTCGTATAGGCGAGGTTCTCCGCCGTGTTGCGCACCACATGGCGGGCGGTGGACGGCCCGCCGGTGAAGGCGACGCGGTCGACGAGGCGATGCGAGGTGAGGGTACGCCCGCACTCCTCGCCGAAGCCGGTGAGGATGTTGACGACGCCGGCCGGGAAGCCGGCCTCGTGGACCAGCCGAGCGAAGGCGAGCAGCGGCGCCGGGCCGTCCTCCGAGGCCTTCAGCACCACGGTGCAGCCGGCGGCGAGCGCCGGGCCGAGCTTCACCGCGGAGAGGAAGAGCTGCGAGTTCCACGGCACCACGGCGGCGACCACGCCGATCGGCTCGCGGCGCAGATAGGCCTCCATGTCCGGCTTGTCGACGGGCAGGTGTGCGCCTTCCAGCTTGTCGGCGAGGCCGCCGAAATAGCGATAATAATCCGCGACATAGCCGATCTGCGCCCGCGTCTCGCGGATGATCTTGCCGGTGTCGCGGGTCTCCAGCTCGGCAAGCTCGCCGGCTCGGGCGGCGACGAGGTCGCCGAGCTTCATCAAGAGCTTGCCGCGCTGGGTGGCGGTGAGGTCGGCCCAGGCGGGATCGTGGAAGGCGCGATGCGCGGCCTTCACCGCGCGGTCGACATCGGCGGCGGTGGCGGCCGGCATGCGCGCCCAGGCACGGCCGGTTGCCGGATCGAGGCTCTCGAAGGCCGCGCCGCCGGCGACGAAGGCGCCGTCGATATAGAGAAGGAAATCGTCGCGGAGCGTCTCTGCCATCGCCCTCGTCCTCACGCCGCCGCCGCGCTGGACGGTGCGAAGGCCGGCAGCACCTCGCGGATGAACAGGTCGAGCGAGGCCTTCTTGCGGGCATGCGAGATGCCGCTGTCGATCCAGATCGAGAACTGGTCGAAGCCGAGCGCCTCATAGCCCTTCAGCCGGGCGATCACCTCGTCCGGGCGGCCGATGACGAGGTTGCGGCGCATCACCTCCGGGGCGTAGTGCGGCAGGGCGGCGCGCTCCTCCGGGGTGAGCGGGTCCATGATCGCCTGCCGGATCGGCCGCTTGTTGGCGAACCACGCGCCGAACAGGGCGTAGAAAGCGGAGAGGTCGTCGGCGAGAAGGCCGGCCTCCGCCTCGCTGTCGGCGACGAAGCAGTGCTGCAGCAGCATGATCTGCGGGCGCGGCACCTCGGGATGGCCGGCGACCGCGGTCTTGAAGCGCTGCATCAGGCTCGCCACCTCGCCGTCGCCGGAGGCGAGCGGCGTCACCTGCACGTTGCAGCCATTGGCCACCGCGAAATCGTGGCTGTTGGGATCGCGGGCGGCGATCCAGATCGGCACGCCGCCGGCCTGCACCGGCTTCGGCGTGGCGGTGGAGGTGGGGAAGGACCAGAACTCGCCCTGATGCGCGTAGTCGCCGGCCCATAGTTTCTGCACCGCCGGCACCAGCTCGCGCATGCGCAGCCCCGCGCCCATGGCGTCGAGGCCGGGCAGCATGCGCTCATATTCAAAGGCATAGGCGCCGCGCGCGATGCCGAGATCGAGCCTTCCGTTGCAGGCGACGTCCATCATCGCCGCCTCGCCGGCGAGGCGGATCGGGTTCCAGAACGGCGCGACGACATTGCCGGTGCCGAGCCGCAGCCGCGAGGTGCGCGCGGCGAGATGGGCGAGCTGGATGAACGGGTTGGGCGCGATGGTGAACTCCATCGCATGGTGCTCGCCGATCCACACCGTCTCGAAGCCGGCGGCCTCGGCGGCGAGCGCCAGCTCCTCCAGTTCGTCGAACAGGCGGCGGTGCGGGATCGACGGATCGGAACGCTCCATATGGACGAAGAGGGAGAATTTCATGACCGTCGAACCCCCATTGTTTGCTCAGGCCTGCGTGGCGAGCGCATGCACGGTGCCGCGCTCGGCATCGCCGACATAGATGCCGAACGCGTCTTCGCTGCGCTCCTTCACGAAGCGGCGCAGCATGGTGCGGGTCGCCGCGTCCGGCAGGCGCTCCCAGGGAATCTCCGCGAAGGGCACGAGGCACGTGGCGCCTTCCGGCGGCGTGCCCTCGAAGGTGCCGCGATAATAGATCGACACGGTGCCATCGGCGGCGCCCGGCGTCTCGTAGACCGCGAACAGGAAGCCGAGCCGGCCTTCGATGCCGAGCCGGGCCAGCACGCCTTTGAGGCTGCGGGGATTGCCGGCGGGCTCGAGGCAGGTGCCGGCGGGCAGAACGAGCCCGCCCGTGCCGTCCTCGACGAGGAGCAGGGCGCCGTCGCGCTCCAATATGGCGCCGACATGCGCCGGCTCCTCGCGCGTCGCCACCGCCTGCTGCGCCAGCGCGAAATCGACATAGGCGCCGCGGTAATAGCCGAGCGGGGCGCTCTCGCTGGCGCCGAAGCCGGCGACGCGGCCGATGAGGATCACATGGTCGCCCGCCTCCACCACCTCGTGGCGGGTGCAGTCGAACCAGGCGCTCGCCTCGTCGATGACCGGGCTGCCGGCCGGGCCGGGATGCCAGCGGCTCTGCGCGAATTTGTCCGGCGACTTGGAGGCGAACAGCGCCGAGACGTCCTTCTGCGCGGCGGCGAGCACCGAGACCGCGAAATTGCGCGCGGCGCCGAACACCGGGAAGCTCGACGCGGTCTTCGCGATGCAGACGAGGACCAGCGGCGGGTCGAGCGAGACCGAGGTGAAGGAATTGGCGGTGAAGCCGCGCATCTCGCCGGCGGCGTCGCGGGTGGTGACCACCGTGACGCCGGTGAGGAAGGCGCCGAGCGCCTGCCGGAAGGCCTTGGGGTCGAAAGGTTGCGGATCGAGCGCGGCCGCGACCTCGTCGAGGAAGGCGAGGAGGCGGCGGTTCACCTCCGCCGGCGCGGTGAGGTTCATCATGTGCCGTTCGCCGGCGAGGATGCCGGCCCGCCCGCGCGGGGCGAGGGCGGCCATCGCCTCCGACATGGCGGGCGTCGAGTTCGGGTCGCCGTCGGCGGTGAGGAACAGCGCCGGCACCGCGAGGGAGGGGAGGCGCTCGCGGTGCGCGGCGTCGGAGGACGCGAACAGGCCGTAGGTGCGGGCATAGCCGACCGGATCGCAGGCGGCGAGCAAAGCGGAGACGCGGGCGGCGGTCGCCTCCATCTCCGGCGGCACCGGCTCGCCGAACCAGCGGGCGACGGCGGCGTCATGGGAAGCGCCGCTGCCCTCCTGCGCCAGCGCGGCGGCGCGGGCGGCGACCGCGGCGCGCTGCTCCGGCGTGCGGCAGAACACGGCGTTCAGCGCGGCGACGCCGAGCACGCGGGACGAATGGGTGAGCGCCACCTCCAGCGCCACCAGCGCGCCCATGGAATGGCCGACGATCACCGCCGCCGGGAGGGCGAGCGCGTCGAGCAGGTGTACGACATGGTCGCTGTAATCGGCGAGGCGCGCCTCGTCCGGCGGCAGGCTGGAGCCGCCATGGCCGGGCATGTCGAGGGCGATGACGTCGTGGTGGGCGGCGAACGCCGCGACCTGCGGCTCCCACGCCTCCAGAGCCAGGCCGACGCCGTGGATCAGCACCACCGGCACGCCACCGGCGACGCCCTCGCGCCGGTAGCGGATGCGGGCCGGCCGCCCGTCGCGGCCGGTATAGGCGGCGACCGCGTCAGGCATCGGAGGCGACGTCCAGCGGCGCGGTGGTGTGCTGCGTGTCGCCGAGTTCCTTGAGGTCCTGGTAGCGGTCGCCGATGCGGTGATGCGGGCGCCCGCCGATCGAGGCGCCGAGCGCCACCACGATCTCGTCCGGCGCGGGAGCATCGAGGATGGAGAACTGGATGGTGAGGTAGTGCGAGCGCATGCCTTCGTCGAGCTTGTGCATCAGCGGGATGACCACCGGTGCGTTCGGCCCGCCGCGCACATTGGTGAAGGCGAGATAGCTCTTCGCCCCGACCGCCTTGCGATAGTGATTGCCGAATCGCAGCGTGTGAATGAGCGCCGAGGCGTGCTCGACCTCGCCGGAGGTGCCGACGATGGCGGCCTTGCCATAGCCTTCCACCGCCTCGCCGGAGCCTGTGAGCTTCAGCACCTCCTGCGTCAGCAGGGCACCGAGCTCGGGGGCGACGGCGGCGATCTCCGGCTTCAGATCCTCGACGAAGCCGCGTCCGGCCCACGGATTGGTCAGCACCGCCGCCGCGGCATGCAGCCGCAGCGGGGTGATGGCGGCGCGCCCGCCCTCGATCAGCGTGGTCTCGGAGTAGGTGACGAGTTTCCGGAGCTGCAGAGGCATGGCGCGCATTCCACCTTGGCGGCGCCCGTTCCAGCGCCCCTATCTATCGTTTCGCGTAAGATGGTATACCATAAGATGATCGAGTCAATTGTCATGACACGCGCCACAGGCGACAAGGAGCGGGGATGGAGGGACCATGGCCGCGATGACGGGATCGAACGACGTCGGCGAAGAGATGAAGATCGAGCGCAACGTCACGACGTTGCGCAGCCTCACGCTCGAGAAGATGCGGGACGCGATTCTCGACTTCCGCTTCCGTCCCGGCGAGCGGCTGGTGGAGCGCACCTTGTGCGAGCGACTAGGCGTGAGCCGCAGCGTCGTACGCGAGGTACTGCGCCATTTGGAAGCCGAGGGGCTGGTCGAAACCATCCCACACCAGGGACCGGCGGTGACCAAGCCCGACCCGACCCAGGCGGCGCAAATCTATGAAATCCGTGGCCTTCTGGAGAGCGAGGCGGCACGCGCGTGCGCCCTTCGTGCCGACGCGGCCTCGATCGCGGAGCTCGGACAGGCCATCGACCGGATCGATGCGGCGTTCCGCGCCGGCAGCCCGCGCGAGGTGCTCAAGGCCACGACGGACTTCTACGAGAAGCTGTTCCTTGCCGCAGGCAAGCTGGTGGCCTGGGATGTGGTGCGTTCGCTCAATGCCCGCATCAATCATCTGCGCGGCATGACCATCGCCACCGAGGGCCGCCATGCCGCGGCGATCGGCGAGATGCGCAAGGTTCACGAGGCGATCCGCCGGCGGGACGGCGCGGCGGCCTATGAGGCGAGCCGGGAGCACGTCGCGACAGTGGCGCGCCTCGCGGACGCGATACTCGGTGAGTTCTGACGCTTAGGCGCTTTGAGCTCGATGCGGCGCACCGGTGCGCGAGGAGACGATCCAATCACCCGCGGAGCCTTCATGTGGCGAGGCCATAGACTTCCAGCCTCCGCAACCGGCTGATGAGCGCGCCACGATGCTCGCCGATCAGCTTTCGGCCTCCGCATGCCTGGCGGTTTCGCGCCGGTGCCCTCGACCCCGGCAAGCCCCGAGGTCCGGAGGCTCGCTGCTCAGGGCAAATCCGGGCTCACCTTCCAGTCGCGCAGCTTATAGACCGTGCCGGGGCGCGGCCGGGGAGCATCGGCGCCTTCGCGCAGGCGGCGCTTGAAGCTGTGGATGGGCGTGGCGAGGTCGTCCACCCGCACCTCGACGACCGAAGGGCCCTCATGGGCGAAGGCGGCGTCCAGCGCCGGGCCGAGCTCGTCCGGCTTCTCCACATAAAGCCCCTTCAGGCCCAGTCCCGTAGCCGCCGCGGCGAAGTTGGGCTGACAGCTCTGGCTTTCCAGCAGGGCGGACTGCACATTCTTGAAGAAGATGTCCTGCCAGAGCTGGATCCAGCCCAGCCGTCCATTGTTCAGGACGACATTGACCACCTTCTGGTTCCTCTGGGCCTGCGTCGCCAGTTCGCCCACGGTGTAGGAGAACGCCCCGTCGCCGGCAACGGTGACGATGCGCGTGCCGGGCCGGGTCTCGGCGGCGCCAATGGCCGCCGGGATGGCATAGCCGAGGCCGCCCTGGCCGCGGGCGTAGAGAAAGGAACGACCGGGCCGGCGGGCCGGAATGTAGTTGGCGATCCAGCCGGCGGCGAAGCTGGCATCCGACACGACGATGTCGTCCAGTTCCAGCCGCGCGGCGACCTCGGCCATGACGCGGGCCGGGTGGAGGGGAAGCCGTTCGCTCTCGATCTCCGTGAGCTTCTGGCGCTCGCCCTCGGCCTTCACTTCCGCGATGCGCGCGGCCCATTCGGGGCGGGTCTGCGGGGCAAGCGCGGCGTTCAACAGGGTGAGCGCCTCGCGCACGTCGCCCAGCAGCGCCACCGTCGGCAGGAAGGTGCGGCCATGCTCGTTGGGATCGCAATCGATGGTGATGGTCGCCTGCTCCGGCAGCGGCAGGGTCCAGTTCATCGCGGTGTTCTGGCTGGCCTTGGAGCCGCACCAGATCACCAGATCCGCCTCCTTGACGAGTTCAATGGCGGCCCAGGATCCCAGCGGGTTCAGCGTGCCGGCAGCAAAGTCGGCGGTCTCCGGGACCGCGCCGCGTCCGGTGAGGCTGGTCACGGCGAGGCCGCCGAGCCTGCCGGCGAATTCGGTGGCCTCGGCGGAGGCTAGCGCGCCATGGACGCCGCCGCCGAACACCACGGCCGGCCGCTGCGCCCGGCCGATCAGCGCCACGGCGTCGGCGATGCCGGACGCGACGGGGGCCGAGCGCAGGAACGGCGCCTGCATCGCGCGCTCGTCGATGCCGATGCGGATCTCGGCCTCGTCCCACTCGGCGTCGAAGATGTCGTGCGGAATGATCAGCGCCACCGGACCGGGGCGCGGCGAGGTGGCGACGCGGAAGGCGGTGCGGATCATCTCCGGCAGCGCCGCGCGCGAGGGGACCAGCCAGCTGTCCTTGGTGATGGTCTTGAAGAAGGAGAGCTGGTCGAATCCCTGGCTGGCGATGCCTTTTTCCTTCAGCGTCAGCCAGTCCAGCGGCAGTTCGCCGACGATGCCGATCATCGGGACCGAGGCGTTCAGCGCTTCGATGAAGCCGGCGGGCAGAAGGTTGGCGCCGGGGCCGACCGTGACATCGCACACGCCGGGCTTGCCGGTGAGCCGCGCATAGGCATCGGCGGCATAGGCCGCGTTGCGCTCGTCGCGCATCAGCACATGGCGGATGCGGTCGGTGCGCCGGGAAATGCCGTCATGCAGCGCCGTGGTCTGCCCGCCGGGCATGCCGAACACCAGCTCGACGCCGTAGCGCGCCAGCATCTCGGCGACCAGATCACCCATATGGGCCATGGAACTCTCCTTGGGATCGACGATGTCGGCGTGCCGCAGTCCTGGGAAGGCCGTCAGGCGGGTGGCGCGGAAGGCGCGCGATGACGGATGGCATAATTCAATCGAGTATGACGTTTGTCAATGGCATGTTTCAAATTTGACTGGCATACGCCATGATGCATAAACGTCGACGCACCTGCCGGATCCCCTCCAGCGGGCGAAACATCCGGGCAAGGCATGGCGAAGCGGACAGAGCGCAATGGAACGGCGTCCCCGGCGCAGGATGCGACGCAGTTCGCGCTCGATCCCGTCCTGACGGCGGCCTGGCTTTACTATGAGGAGGGGCTGAAGCAGGACGAGATCGCCGCCCGCTTCGGCATCTCCCGCGCTACCGTGTTCAACCTCTTGCAGAAGGCGCGCGACGAGGGAACGGTCAGCGTCTCCATCGACGTCGCGCGCATCGGCGCGCTGCGCCTGGCCCGGACGCTGAGCCGATCCGCCGGCCTCGCCGAGTGCTACGTCGTTCCGGCGAGCGGCAATCACCGGCCGGTGGCCGACCGCATCGCCCGGCTCGGCGCCCGTGTCCTGGAGCCGCGGATCACAGCCGAGAGCGTGCTCGGCGTCGCCTGGGGGCGCACGGTAATGGCCCTCTCACAGGCGCTCGCTCCGCTCCACTTGCCCAGCACCACCATCGCGCAGATCACCGGCAGCGCCATCGGCACCTATGATTTCTCGCCGGAACTCTGCACCTCCAACATCGCGCTGAAGGTGGGCGGGCGGTGCGTGAACATGCTCGCGCCCGGCATCGTGTCCAGCCCGGAGATGAAGCAGCTGCTGATGGCCGAGCCGATCGTCGCGCAGCATTTCGCGCTGTTGCGCCATTGCGACATCACCCTGTTCGGCGTCACCGATCTGGGGGAGGGCACCTCGCTGATGCATAGCGGCTTCATGACCCAGGCGACATTGGCGGATTACCGCGCCCATGGCGCCATCGGCTTCGTTTCCGGCTATTTCTTCGATGCGGACGGGCAGCCGGTGCTGACGGATCTCGACGCCCGCCATCTGTCGATGCCGCGCGAGGATTTTCTCGCGGTGCCCACGCGGATCTGCGTGGGAGGGGGGCCATCGAAGATCGCGGCGATCACCGCCCTGCTGCGCGGCGGCTATGCCAATGTGCTGGTGACGGACGAAACCACCGCGCGGGCCGTTCTGGCGCGGATCAGCTGAAGCGCGTCACTTGACGATGAAGTGTAGCCGCGCCTGATCGGTCCGGTACACGGCGGTGTAGTATTCGACGGCCTCGTCGGTCTGCATATAGGTGACGGATTCGATGGCGATCACCGGCGCGCCGGCGGGAATGCCCAGCAATTCCGCCTGCTCGGGCGTGGCGGAGGCGGCCTCCAGCCAGCGTTCGGCGCGCTTCATGGCGATGCCATAGCGGCGCGACAGCGTGTCGTACAGCGAGCGATTCTGCATCGGCACCTGCTCGAAGCCGGGCGCCAGCCGCAGGTTGATGAAGGTATAGACGAGGATGCGCGGCATCCCGTCGACGCTCAGCACCCGGTCCAGCGCCACCACCGATTCATGCGCGCCAACGCCCAGCATCTGGCGGACACGTTCATCCGGCTTCACCAGTTCCTGGCGGAGGATGGCGCGGCTCACCGAATGATTGGTGTGGTGCAGTTCGCCGGAGAAACCGATATTCGAGCCGAGAAAGCCGTGGTCGTCGCGTTTGGGCGCGACGAAGGCGCCCTTGCCCTGCAGCTTGTAGATGACCCGCTCGGAGACCAGCTGGTTCAGCGCCTCGCGCACCACGGTGCGTGACACGCCAAAAATCTCGCACAGCTCGGATTCGGAGGGCAGCCTGGCGTTTTCCGGCAGCTTCTCGGTGACGATGAGCGTCAGCAGCGCCGATTTCAGCTGCGACCAGAGCGGCAAGCCGGAGCCGTTGTCGCGCAGGCCATTGTCCCGGTCCGCCAGCGCCTTGAGGGGCGGCACCAGATTGGTCCCGGCGCGCCGCGCGCGGCGATGTCCTTCGCTCATCAGGTCCTTCCCGGCACGAGATGCCGCGTGCCGATCACCTGCCCGGCCGCTGCGATTTCCTGCGCGATGCGCTCCGGCGGCCAGCCCAGCGCCTCGCCGGCCACCGTGCCCAGCTCGGCGAGCGCCTCGGGCGTCGCTTGCCCGAGCAGCGCGATGGAGGTGCGGCGGAGCACGATGTCTTCCAGCCGAACCACCCGTTCCTCGCGCGCGATTGCCACGATCTCCTGATACGAATAGTCGGGAAGCGTCGTCAACGACACTTCGCGCCACGGTGTGAAGCCTCCGAGACGTGTGGCCGCCGCGGTGCCGTAGCGGTCGAACAGGACGCGTGCCCGCGCAGGAGCGAGGCCGAAGCGTTGCGCGAGCTCGGTGATGTATTGCGTGGGATCGGCGGGCCAGCCGCTGCCGCCGCCGATGGCGATGCCGGCGGTGGAGCGCCGCCGCGCCCGGCCGATCCGCGCAAGTATATCGTCGGCAATTTCTTCGGCGCAGGCGCGAAAGGTCGTCCATTTGCCGCCGACCAGCGACAGCACCGGGAAGGGGCGGTCGCCCTGAGGCTCGAAGGTGCGGACCGAATGGTCGCGGCTGATCGCGCCGGCCACTCCCTCGCTCGCCGGCAGCGGCCGGATGCCGGCATAGGTATGCACGATCTGATCGCGGTCGAGCACGATGGCCGGCATCGCCATTGCCATCACCTCGAACAGATAGTCGATCTCCGCATCCGAACAGATCGTGTCGTCCGGGTCGTCCGTGCGCAGATCGGTGGTGCCGACCAGCGCATGCACGTCGTCGAGCGGGTAGGCCAGGCAGATGCGATGGTCGGAAGTCTCGAAATAGAGCATGGTGTCGGCGAGGCTCTCGACCAGGGCCGGGTTCCGCACCACGAGATGAGAACCCTTGGTGCCGCCGATCAATCGCTGATTGATGCCGAAGCGCCCATCCACCTCGTCGACGCGCGCCCCGGCGCAGTTCACCACCAGCTTCGGCCGCACGGCAAAGCGTTCTCCGGTCAACGTGTCGGCGAGCAGGATTCGCCCGCCCTCGCGGCCGGTCACCGCGAGGTAGGTGGCCGCCCGCGCCTCCGGACACATCTGCTCGGCCTGAGCGACCAGTTCGAGACCAAGTCGCTCCGGTGCGGTCAGTCGGGCGTCGTAGAATTCGGCGACATAGCGTGTCGACGGCGCGAGGGCCGGCATCTGCGCGCGAAACTCGTGGGCGGGGACCATACGGTGGTTGGGCATGGTCTGGTCGTGGCGGTTGAACAGGTCGTACGCACGTAGTCCCAGAGCGACAACGAGGGCGCCCTTCGGACCCGGTGTGCGCACCCATCCGAGAAAACGTCCCAGCGAGGTGAGCGCGCCGCTGAAGCGGTCGGCGATCGGTACACGCACGCGGAGCGGCCGGACAAGGTGCGGCGCGTCGAGGAGGAGGCGGTTGCGCTCCTCCACCGATTCCCGAACCAGCGAGAACTCGCCGATCTCCAGATAGCGCAGGCCGCCATGGATCAGGCGGGAGGAGGCGGCGCTGGTCGCCGAGCAGATATCGCCCCGGTCGACCAGCAGCGCGGGCACGCCCTGGAGGGCCAGATCCCGGAACACGCCGACGCCGTTGATGCCTGCGCCGATGATCAGCACCTCCGGCGCGGGGAGCCCCGGCCCCGGGGCGGCGCGCAGCCTGTCGAGAATGGCGTCGCGGGACAACATGGCAGGCTCCATGCCGATCGGCTCCCGAAGACCCTCACCGCGTGAGCAGAAAGGCGCAGGTCTTCGTGTCGGCATACAAACTTATAATTACAAGTAAGAAGCATCACATCCAATCCAACCTGTCAATTTGGGAATTTGAGCCGGAAATGACGCTGCATCGCAGCAAAAAATCGCCAGGTGAAAATATTGACGCGCTAGACATCACCGTTATGATCAAACATGTAATTACGTGTTGAGCTTCGAGAAACGAGGCCATGCCGGCTATGACCGGTACCGGAGGACGCCATGAAGGAACGCCTGATCGGCATCGATGCCGGCGGGACGATGACGAAAGCCGCCTTGTTCGATCTAGACGGCCGCGAGCTCGCCTGTGAGCGTCGACCCAACCAGATGCTCTTTCCGGGGCCGGGCCATACGGAGCGCGATCCGGAGCGCATGTGGCGGGCGGCCTGCGAGTCCATCGCTTCGGTGCTCGAGGTCACGGGCAGCTCGCCGGACGATGTGGTCGGTGTCTCCTGTTCCGGTTATGGCAGCGGCATCTATCTGACCGATCGCCACGGCGATCCGGTGCGGCCGGGAGTGGTCTCGACCGACAGCCGCACCGCTGATCTCGTCGGGGAGTGGGAGGGCAACGGACGCGCGGGCGTCACGGCCCGGCGCATTCAGCAGCGGGTCTGGCCCGGCCAGGCCATCGCGCTCATGGCCTGGTTCTCCAGGCACGAACCGGAGACGGTGGCGCGCACCGAGCGTGTGCTGTTCTGCAAGGATTTCCTGCGCGGCCGGCTCTGCGGCGATTTCTCCACCGACCCGACCGATGCCGGCATCGCCGGCGCCATCGATGTGGAGACCGGTGCCTATGCCCGCGAGGTTTTCCGCGATCTCGGCATCGCCTCCTGGCTGGACGTGATGCCGGAAATCGGCCCGTCGGCCGAGGTGGTCGGGCGCGTGACGCCGGCTGCGGCCCGGCAGACGGGGCTGAAGGAGGGCACGCCCGTGGTGCGGGGCGTGGTCGATGTGGCCGCCGCCGCGCTGGCCTCGGGCGTGGTGACTTCGGACCGGCTGTCGATGATCGCCGGCACGTTCAGCATCAACTCCACGCTGCACGACATGCCCCGGCTATCGGTGCCTCCCTTCCTGCAAATGCCCTATCCGGTGGGCGGGCAGGTGCTGGCGACCGAGGGGGCGGCGACCTCGGCCTCCAATTTCGAGTGGTTCTGCCGCGAGATTCTGGATGCCGAGGCGGCGCGGGCGCTCTCCAACGGCGCCTCCGTCTATGACGTCTGCAACGATTACGTGCGCGACGCGCTCGACCGCGCGAACGACATCCTCTTCCTGCCCTATCTGTTCGGCGGGCCCGGCGGCGCACCAGCGGGACTTCTGGGGCTGAAGCGCTCCGACAGGCTGGGCGACGTGCTGCGCGGCATATTCGAGGGCATCGCCTACGCCCATCGCGTGGATATTGAGCGCCTGCTCTCCGGCTATGACGCGGCCAAGCCCACGACGATACGCCTCGCGGGCGGGGCCTCGCGCAGCGCCATCTGGACCCAGATCTTCGCCGACGTCCTCGGTCTGCCGGTCGAGGTCACCGATGGTACCGAACTCGGCGCCCGCGGCGTCGCCATCGCCTCGGCGGTGGCGATCGGGGCCTATAGCGACTTCGACGCGGCCATCGCCCGGATGGTCCGCGTCCGCGAGCGGTGGGAGCCGAACGCGGCACAGCACGCCGCCCACTCCCGCAAATATGCCCGCTTCCTCAGCCTGACCCGTGCCCTCGCGCGGGACTGGCCACAGAAAGACTGAGCCGTAGCGCCTTCCGTTCGCCGCGCCGACCGCGGCCCGCCGGGGAACCTGCGCCCGCCGCATCGCGGCCCCGACCGACGCCTTCGCAGGCCTCTCTCCATGAGGCCCCAATGTCATTGTCGCCGGACATCTCGTTGACGGTGGGTGGACAGCACCACCTGCGGGACATCGCCCTCACTCTGGAACGCGACACGGTGAACGTGCTGCTCGGTCCCAGGCGAGCTCTTCGCGGTGACGGGCGGTGCAGCGCACCGACAGCGAAGTCGATGACGTTGCGTCGTCGACTAGTACGATCAGCCTAATCTTCCGGCTGTCCACGCTATGCCGATGTCGTTTCGGACCGGAGCGATATGGGCTGCCACCAAGCGGCTGGTGGCATTCTCGTCGCGCGAGCAGGCAAAGTCGCGGCTATCGTCTTGGCACCGTCAATTCAACGGACAAATCAAAGAGATAAGCCATGTCGCTCAGATATTCACTGTGCGCGGTCGCGCTCATTCTGGCTACCGCCACCTCAGCCTATGCCGAGGGTAACAGAGGCTCGGTGTCGCAATCCGGCAGTCGCAATTCCGGCAGCATCGGCCAGGTCGGGAGAGGCAACAGCGCCGACATGGCGCAACTCGGCCGCGGCCACACCGCGCTGTCGTTGCAGGTCGGGGCGGACAACGTCGTCAACATCGCCCAACGCAACAAGATGAACAATGCCGGCGTCGTGCAGGTCGGATGGGGCAACTGGGCCAAGGTCCAGCAGTTCGGAAAGATGAACAATACCAGCGTGTCGCAGACCGGGCGCGCCAATCGGACGAAGATCGTCCAGATGGGCGAAGCCAACGTCGCCGTGATCGACCAATCCGGTTGGGTCAACCTGGCGCAGGTGTTCCAGCTCGGCACCGGCAGTCAGGTGGTCAACAACCAGAACGGTCACCACAACGTCCTCGTCGCCGTGCAGCGCTGAGCGCAGGGCCGCCCAGCCCCGGCGGGCCAGCCCGACGCGTGCCGGCGCCGGCGCGCGGCGCGCGGAGCAATCGGCAAGAGCCTCCCGGCACGCTGGCCGGATACGGGGTGATGGCGGATCTCTCATGAGGATGAGGTCGGCCCCGTCGGTCGGCCTCGCTGATGATGCCGCGCAACGGCAATGAAAAAGCTCCCGCCGGTAACGTGGCGGGAGCTTTGTCGTGACGGGCTCAAGAAGGTGGTGGCGGGCGCCGGAGGCGTTGCCACCGCCTCGGCGCGATGCCGGATGCGGGCGCTCAGTCGCCGGAAGTGGCCATCTCGATGCGCTTGTTGAAGCGCAGCGCCAGGAGCGTGCAGACGGCGCCGGAGAGCAGGTAGGCGCCGGCGGCGAGCAGGCCGAAATTCGAGGCGAGAAGCAGCGCCGCCAGCGGCGCGAAGCCGGCGCCGAACAGCCAGGCGAAGTCGTTGGTCAACGCCGAGGCGGTGTAGCGGAACTTCGGCGCGAAGTTGGAGGCGACGACGCCGGAGGACTGGCCGAAGGAGATGCCGAGCAGGATGAAGGCGAGGATCATGAACACCGACTCGCCGACGAAGCCGCCGCTCAGCAATTGCGGCGCGAAGCCGGAGAACACCGCGATGGCCGCGGCGGAGCCGCCGAGCAGGTTGCGCCGTCCGATACGGTCGGCGATCACGCCGGAGACGAACACCGATACCAGGCCGCATAGGGCGGCGACCGCCTCGATGATCAGGAAGTGGGTCGGTCCCTCGGTGGTGAACAGGAACACCCAGGACAGCGGAAACACCGTGACCATGTGGAACAGCGCGAAGGTGGCGAGCGGCGCGAAGGCGCCGATCAGGATGCCCTTGCCCTCGGCGCGCAGGGTGTCGGTGACGCGGGCGGGCTGCAGGTCGCCGCGCTTGAACAATTCGACATAGTCCGGCGTCACCGCCATGCGCAGGCGGGCGAACAGCGCCACCACATTGATGGCGAAGGCGACGAAGAACGGATAGCGCCAGCCCCAGCTGAAGAAATCCTCGGCGGAGAGGTTGCCGAGGAAATAGGCGAACAGCGCGCTGGCCACGATGAGGCCGATGGGCGCCCCGAGCTGCGGCAGCGCGGCATAGAAGCCGCGGCGCTGCTCCGGCGCATTGATGGCGAGCAGCGGCGCCAGCCCGTCCCAGGTGCCGCCCCAGGCAAGGCCCTGGCCGATGCGGAAGGCGGCGAGCAGCCAGATCACCAGCGTGCCGAGGGTGTCGTAGCCGGGAAGGAAGGCGATGGCGACCGTCGAGGTGCCGAGCAGGAACAGGGCGATGGTCAGCTTGGCGCTGCGGCCGTAGCGGCGGTCGACCGCCATGAACAGCGCGGTGCCGAACGGGCGGGCGATGAAGGCGAGCGCGAAGATGGCGAAGGAGTAGATCGTGCCGGTCAGCGGATCGACGAAGGGGAAGATCAGCTTGGGAAACACCACCACCGAGGCGATGGCGTACACGAAGAAATCGAAGAATTCCGAGGCGCGGCCGATGACCACGCCGACGGCGATCTCGCCGGGGTCGACCTCGCCGTCCCGGTGGCCATCGGCATGGATTTGCCGCGCGTCGCGTTCAAGGGTCGACGTGGGAAGCGCCATCGTTCTCACTCAGATTCAGAAACGAACAGGGTCTATAGTATCATAGGCGGGTGGTGAGGGGCCGCGAGGCTTGCCGGACCACACGGCGTCGTTATTGCGTGCGATGCAGCAAGCCGGCATTGGACAAATTGTCCAATAGCCGCTTTGCTGCACCGCAGCTACCCGTTCGCCGTTTGGCAACGCCATTTTGGCAAGAACCATAGCAGGTTTCCCATTGCGCCGCCTCCGACTCCTCGCCCTGCTCCCGCTGATGGCCGCACTTGGCGGCTGCAAGTTCGAGGTGCTGGCCCCCACCGGCGATATCGCAGCGCAGCAGCGCGATCTCCTGGTGATCTCGGTCCTCCTGATGCTCATCATCATCATTCCGGTGATGGCCCTGACGGTGTTTTTCGCCTGGAAGTACCGGCAGTCGAATGCCGAGGCGCGCTATGAGCCGGAGTGGCACCATTCCACCCAGCTGGAGCTGGTGATCTGGGCGGCGCCGCTGCTCATCATCATCTGCCTCGGCGCCATGACGTGGATGGGCACGCATCTGCTCGATCCCTACCGGCCGCTCGATCGCATCGGCTCGCGGACGGTCATCGCCTCGCAGGACAAGCCGCTCGAGGTGAATGTCGTCGCGCTCGACTGGAAATGGCTGTTCATCTACCCCGAGCAGGGGGTGGCCACCGTCAACGAGCTGGCGGTGCCGGTGGATCGGCCGATCCATTTCAAGATCACCTCTTCCTCGGTGATGAACGCCTTCTACGTGCCGACGCTGGCGGGCATGATCTACGCCATGCCGGGGATGCAGACCCAGCTGCACGCGGTGGCCAATCAGCGCGTGGAATCGCGCGGCTTCTCGGCGAATTACAGCGGCGCCGGCTTCTCCAAGATGTTCTTCGCCTTCAAGGGAATGTCGGATTCCGAGTTCGCCTCCTGGGTGCGCGAGGCCAAGGGCGCGCCGGATCCGCTCACCCGCCAGGCCTATCTCGAGCTTGAGAAGCCCAGCGAGGCGGTGCCGGCGACCTTCTTCAACGCCGTCGACCCGACGCTGTTCGACGCCATCCTCAATCTGTGCGTCGAGCCCGGCAAGATGTGCATGAAAGAGATGATGGCCATCGACGCCAGGGGCGGTGCCGGCCTCGAAAGCGCGGTCGCCAGCCTGCTGCCGCTCCTGCATGACAAGCATGCGCGGCGCGGCACGGTGTTCGGCGGCGCGCCGTCCTATGTGGTCGGCATCTGCACGCCGGAGGAACTCGCCACCGCGCTGACCCTGTCCGCGGCCGGCTCCTCCGAGGCGGTGTCCCGCCGCGTCGACAGCGGCCCGGTCACCGGCGCCGGCCTGCCGATGCCCGGCGGCTTCTCCCCGGCGCTGCTGCCCGCCTTCACGTCGCCCCTTCTGCCGACGAGCGAGGCCGATATCGGTCCGCGCCGGCCTTCCAACAGCTGACGGCAGCCATGACCTCCTCCCCTATCGTCGAACCGACTTTCCTGCTGGGCCGTTTCAACCTGCAGGCGATCCCCTATCACGAGCCGATCCTGGTCTTCACCTTCATCGGCGTCGCCATCGGCGGTGCCGCGGTGCTCGGCGCGCTCACCTATTTCCGCCTGTGGGGCTATTTGTGGCGCGAGTGGTTCACCTCGGTGGACCACAAGAAGATCGGCATCATGTACATGGTGCTCGGCCTCATCATGTTCCTGCGCGGCTTCGCCGACGCCATCATGATGCGCCTGCAGCAGGCCCTGGCCTTCGGCGGCTCCGAAGGCTACCTGCCGGCCCATCACTACGATCAGGTCTTCTCCGCCCACGGCGTGATCATGATCTTCTTCGCGGCCATGCCGTTTGTGACCGGGCTGATGAACTACGTCGTGCCGCTGCAGATCGGCGCCCGCGACGTGTCCTTCCCGTTCCTGAACAATTTCTCGTTCTGGATGACGGTGTCGGGCGCGGCGCTGGTGATGACCTCGCTGTTCGTCGGCGAGTTCGCCCAGACCGGCTGGCTCGCCTATCCGCCGCTGTCGGGCATCGCCTACAGCCCCTATGTCGGCGTCGACTATTACATATGGGCGTTGCAGATCGCCGGCGTGGGAACCACGCTGTCGGGCATCAACCTCATCTGTACGATCGTGAAGATGCGTGCCCCCGGCATGGGCATGATGAAGATGCCGGTCTTCACCTGGACCTCGCTCTGCACCAACGTGCTGATCGTCGCCTCCTTCCCGATCCTGACCGCCACGCTGGCGCTGCTGACCGCCGACCGCTACATCGGCACCAACTTCTTCACGAACGATCTCGGCGGCAACCCGATGATGTACGTGAACCTGATCTGGATCTGGGGTCACCCGGAGGTCTACATCCTCATCCTGCCGGCCTTCGGCATCTTCTCCGAGGTCACCTCGACCTTCTCCGGCAAGAAGCTCTTCGGCTACACCTCGATGGTCTACGCCACGGTGGTCATCACCATCCTGTCGTACCTCGTCTGGCTGCACCATTTCTTCACCATGGGCTCCGGCGCCAGCGTGAACTCGTTCTTCGGGATCACGACCATGATCATCTCGATCCCGACGGGCGCGAAGATGTTCAACTGGCTGTTCACCATGTATCGCGGCCGCATCCGCTTCGAGTTGCCGATGATGTACACGGTGGCGTTCATGCTGATCTTCGTGATCGGCGGCATGACCGGCGTCATGCTCGCGGTGCCACCCGCCGACTTCGTGCTGCACAACTCGTTGTTCCTGATCGCGCACTTCCACAATGTGATCATCGGCGGCGTGGTGTTCGGCGTGTTCGCCGGCATCGCCTTCTGGTGGCCCAAGGCGTTCGGCTTCCGGCTCGATCCGTTCTGGGGCAAGATGTCGTTCTGGTTCTGGGTGGTCGGCTTCTTCTTCGCCTTCATGCCGCTCTACGTGCTCGGCCTGATGGGCGTCACCCGCCGCCTGCGCGTCTTCGATGATCCCTCGCTGCACGTCTGGTTCATCATCGCGGCCTTCGGCGCGGCGCTGATCGCCTGCGGCATCGCCTCGTTCATCATCCAGATCGGCGTGAGCATCCTGAGGCGCGACAAGCTGCGGGACACCACCGGCGACCCGTGGAACGCCCGCACGCTGGAATGGGCGACCTCCTCGCCGCCGCCGGCCTACAACTTCGCCTTCACCCCCGTCGTCCACGATACCGATTCCTGGTGGGACATGAAGCAGCGCGGCTATGTCCGTCCGCTGTCGGGCTTCAAGCCGATCCACATGCCGAGGAATTCCGGTACCGGCCCGGTTCTCGCGGGGATCAGCTTCGTGCTCGGCTTCGCGCTGATCTGGTACATCTGGTGGCTGGCGGCGGTGAGCTTCGTGGCGCTGCTGGCGGTCGCGATCCATCACACCTTCAACTACAACCGCGACTTCGACATCCCTGCCGAGGAAGTCGTCCGCACCGAGGAGGAGCGTACCCGCCTTCTCGCCGCGCAGGTGAACGCATGAGCACGACCGTGACCGCCCCCAGCGAGGCGCCCGTCTTCTACGAAGTCGACGAGCACCCGCATCCCGAAGGCCACAGCACCGCGCTGGGCTTCTGGATCTACCTGATGAGCGACTGCCTCATCTTCGCGATCCTGTTCGCCACCTTCGGCGTGCTTGGCGGCAATTATGCCGCCGGGCCCGGCCCGCGCGACCTGTTCGACCTGAACCTGGTGGCGCTCAACACCACCATGCTGCTGCTGTCCTCCATCACCTATGGCTTCGCCATGCTGGCGATGGACAAGGACCGGGTGAAGGCGACGCAGTTCTGGCTGGTGATCACCGGCCTGTTCGGCCTCGCCTTCCTGTCGATCGAGCTCTACGAGTTCCACCACATGATCGCCGAGGGCGCGACGCCGCAGCGCAGCGCCTTCCTCTCCGCCTTCTTCACCCTGGTCGGCACCCACGGCCTGCACGTCACCTTCGGCATCATCTGGCTGGTGACGCTGATGGTGCAGGTGCATCAGCGCGGGCTGATCGTCGCCAACAAGCGCCGGCTTATGTGCCTGTCGATGTTCTGGCACTTTCTCGACGTGGTGTGGATCGGCGTGTTCACCTTCGTCTATCTTCTGGGGATGCTGCGATGAGCGCCAACGCCCATAACGATGCTCACGGGCACGATGTGCACGCCGAACTGGGGGTCGCCCACGGCTCGATGCGCAGCTACATGACCGGCTTCGTGCTGTCGGTCATCCTCACCGCCGTGCCGTTCTGGCTGGTGATGAGCGGCAAGATCGGCAACCCGAACTGGACCGCGGCCATCGTCCTGGCCTTCGCGGTGGTGCAGATCGTGGTGCACATGATCTACTTCCTGCACATGAACTTTAAGTCGGAAGGCGGCTGGAACATGCTGGCGCTGGTGTTCACCCTCATCGTGGTGGGCATCGCCATGGCCGGCTCGCTGTGGGTCATGTACCACCTCAACACCAACATGATGCCCAGCCACGACATGAGGCAGATGCTATGAGCCTTCCGCCCCTGCGGGCGGACGAACATGCGAGGCCGCAGGCGGGAAAGAGGGTCGCCCTCCTTCTCGCCTGTTGCGTTATGGCCGCCCTGTTCGCCGCTCTCGGCGTCTGGCAGGTGCAGCGGCTCTCCTGGAAGCTGGACCTCATCGCCAGGGTCGAGGCGCGCCTGCATGCCGCGCCGGTGGCGGCGCCGGCGGTCGCCTCCGCCGCCGACGAATACCGGCGGGTGCGGCTCGAGGGCCGCTTCCTCAACGATCGCGAGACGCTGGTACAGGCGGTCACCGAGCTCGGCGGCGGCTTTTGGGTGCTGACGCCGCTGGCCACCAATGCCGGCGCCACCGTGCTGGTCAATCGCGGCTTCGTCCCACCCGAGCGGCGCGACCCGGCCAGCCGCGCCGCCGGCCTGATCGGGGGGCCGGTCGCGGTCACCGGGCTTCTCCGCCTCAGCGAGCCGGGCGGCGGCTTCCTGCGCAGCAACGATCCCGCCGGCGATCGCTGGTTCTCGCGCGATGTCGCCGCCATCGCCGCCGCGCGCGGCCTCGGCGGGGGCGGAGCGCCGGTGGCGGCCTATTTCGTCGATGCCGACGCGACGCCGGTGCCCGGCGGCTTTCCGGTCGGCGGGCTCACCGTGGTGCGCTTCACCAACAACCATGTGGTCTACGCGCTGACCTGGTTCGCGCTCGCCGGCATGTGTGTGGCGGCGGCGGTGTTCCTGTGGCGCCGGCCGGCCGGCACGCGCGGGGCCGCGGCGTGGTGAGCACGGCCGAGCGCCATACCGCCAACCGCGAGAACCTGTTCCTGCTGACTCAGCTGCGCTGGCTGGCGGTCGCCGGACAGGTCGTCACCATCCTCATCGTCCGGTTCGGCCTCGGCATCGAGCTGCCGCTCCAGGAAATGGGAATGGTGCTCGCCTGCCTGGTCGCGCTCAATCTCGCGACGCTGGTCTATCACGAGCGGCGGACGGCAATCTCCGACACCGAGCTGCTGCTGGAACTGCTGCTGGACGCCGCGGCGCTCACCATCCAGCTCTATCTGTCCGGCGGGGCCTCCAATCCCTTCGTCTCGCTCTATCTGCTGCAGGTGGCGCTCGGCGCCGTGCTGCTGCCGAGCTGGTCGGCCTGGGTGCTGGCGGGGGTGGTGTTGAGCGGCTTCGTGCTGCTGATGCGGAAGTTCCGGCCGCTGCCGCTGTCGGAGGAGCTGCATGGCGACCTGTTCACCCTGCATATCGGCGGCACGTTCATCTGCTTCGTGCTGGCCACGCTCCTGCTGGTGGCCTTCATCACCCGTATCGGCCGAAACCTGCGCGACAGCGACGCCCGCCTCGCCAGCTTGAACCGCCAGCAGGCGGAGGAGGGCCATATCGTGCGGATGGGCCTGCTGGCCTCCGGCGCCGCGCACGAGCTCGGCACGCCGCTCGCCACCGTCTCGGTGATCCTCAGCGACTGGCGGCGCATGCAGCTGCTGCGCGACCGGCCGGACCTCGCCGAGGACATCGCCGAGATGCAGCGCCAGCTCGACCGCTGCAAGGCGATCGTCTCCGGCATCCTGATGTCGTCGGGCGAGGCGCGCGGCGAGGGGACCCTGCGCACCACGGCGGCGGCCTTCTTCGACGGCATGATGAGCGAGTGGCAGGCGCGCCGTTCGCCGCATGCGCTCGACTACCGGCGCGAGCTTGTCGACGATGAGGAGATCATTTCCGACATCGCCCTGAAGCAGATCGTCTTCAACCTGCTCGACAATGCGGTGGAGGCCTCGCCGGACTGGGTCGGCGTGTCGGTGCGGCGACACGCCGATGTGATCGTGCTGGAGGTGCGCGACCGCGGTCCTGGCTTTACCAAGGAGATGCTCGCCGGCTTTGGTACGCCCTATAATTCCACCAAGGGTCGGCCGGGCGGCGGTCTCGGCCTGTTCCTGGTGGTCAATGTCGTGCGCAAGCTGGGTGGGCATGTCGAGGCGGTGAACGAGGCACAGGGTGCCTGCGTCACGCTGACCCTGCCGCTCGAAGCGCTCTCGGCGGAGGCCTGATACATGAACGACACCCTCCCGCAGGCGGATCGTCTCGATGCCGATGCGCCCGATCCCGGCAAGCTCCTGCTCGTCGTCGAGGACGATGCCGCCTTCGCCCGGGCGCTCGCCCGCTCCTTCGAGCGCCGCGGCTACGAGGTGCGCACCAGCCAGAGCGTCGATGGCGTCGAGGCGGCGCTCGACGGCGCCTCGCCCGGCTATGCGGTGGTGGATCTGAAGCTCGCCGGCGGCTCCGGCCTCGAATGCGTGAAGATGCTGCACGCCCGCGATGCGGCGATGAAGATCGTCGTGCTCACCGGCTTCGCCAGCATCGCCACCGCGGTGGAGGCGATCAAGCTCGGCGCCTGCCACTATCTCGCCAAGCCGGCCAATACCGACGACATCGAGGCCGCCTTCGCCCGCGCCGACGGCGACAGCTCCATCGCGGTGGCGGCGCGGCCGACCTCGCTGAAGACCCTCGAATGGGAGACCATTCACGAGACGCTGGTCGATACCGATTTCAACATCTCCGAGACCGCCCGGCGGCTCGGCCTGCACCGGCGAACGCTGGCCCGCAAGCTGGAAAAGAAGCCGCTGCCCTGAGCGGGCGGCGGCGTGCCGGGCGGCTTCAACCCTGTGGAAACCAATCGTCGCTAGGATGCCCGTGCCCGGTGGTCGCGCTTGGCGACGCCTGCGGGACGTGGGGGATCCGGACGATGAAGAACCTGACCATCCGCCAGCGGATTCTCGCGAGCTTCCTCGCCATTCTGCTGGTGCTCTCGGCGATGGCCGGGTCCTGCTACCACTGGTTCCTGTCGGCGGAGAACGAGGCGCTCAAGGTTGAGACCAGCACCGTTCCGGCGCTTTCCTCCAGCCTCCGGCTGATGACCGCCTGGATGCGGTCGCAAAGTCTGTTGCGGGCGCTGGCGCTGGAGGACAGCCCGGCCGGCCGCAGCCAGGTGCTGGAGCGCATCAAGTCGAACCGCGAGACCGCGAACACGCTGATGGCGGCCTATGAGGCCACGCTGGACAGTGACCAGGACCGGCGCAATTTCGCGGCGTTCCGCGAGGCGGTGTCGCGTTTCGAGCCGGTGCACGACGCCGCGCTCGGCCAGTCCGACGGCGAACTGCGCGCCACCATCGCCCGCGATCTGGCGCCGCTGCTCACCCGCATCCAGCAGACGCTGGAGGAAATCGTCGCCTTCAACCAGCAGGAAGCCAATGAATCGACGGCCACCATCGTCAGCGTGGTGCGCAATGCCGAGCTGGGGCTCGCCATCGGCTTCGTCATCGCGCTCGCCCTGTCGGTGGCGTGCGGCTACCTGCTGTTCCGCGCCATTGCCGGGCCGCTCGGCAAATTGCTGGCGATGGTGGGCGTGATGCGCGCCGGCGATTTCTCCGAACGGCTCGCGCTCGAGCGCCGCGACGAATTCGCCACGCTTTCGGACGGCTTCAACGCCATGGCCGACGAGCTCACCGCCCTGATCGGGCAGGTGCAGAAGTCGAGCATCCAGGTCAACACCTCCATCACCGAGATCGCGGCGACCTCCAAGGAGCAGCAGGCCACCGCCGGCGAGATCGCCGCCACCACCACCGAGATCGGCGCCACCGCCAAGGAGATCTCCGCCACCTCCAACGAGCTGGTGCGCACCATGGGCGAGGTGTCGAGCGTCGCCGAGCAGACCGCCACGCTCGCCGGCGGCGGCCAGGCCGGCCTCGCCCGCATGGAGGCGACCATGCGCCATGTGATGGAAGCGGCCGGCGCCATCAACGCCAAGCTGGCGGTGCTGTCCGAGAAGGCCGGCAACATCAACCAGATGGTCACCACCATCACCAAGGTGGCCGACCAGACCAACCTATTGTCGCTCAACGCCGCCATCGAGGCGGAGAAGGCGGGACAATACGGGCGCGGCTTCGCGGTGGTCGCCACCGAGATCCGCCGCCTCGCCGACCAGACCGCCACCTCCACCTACGACATCGAGCAGATGGTCAAGGACATCCAGTCGGCGGTCGCTGCCGGGGTGATGGGCATGGACAAGTTTTCCGAGGAAGTGCGTCGCGGCATGACCGAGGTGCAGGAGGTCGGCGGCCAGCTGTCGCAGATCATCGCCCAGGTTCAGGGCCTGGTGCCGCGCTTCGAGGACGTCAATGAGGGCATGCAGGCGCAGGCGACCGGCGCCGAGCAGATCAGCGAGGCCCTGTCGCAGCTCAGCGAGGCGGCGCAGCAGACGGTGGAATCGCTGCACCAGTCGACGCTGGCCATCGACGAGCTCAATCAGGTGTCCTCGGGATTGCGCAACTCGATCTCGCGGTTCAAGCTCCGGGCATGACGGCGAGGCAGGCACGATGCTGTTCCTGATGTTCCGCATCGGCAGGGATCGCTACGTTCTCGACGTCGAGCAGATCGAGCAGGTGCTGCCGTTGATGCAGGCCAAGGCGCTGCCCGGTGCTCCGCCCGGTGTGGCGGGGGTGATCAATTATCGCGGCGAGCCGGTGCCGCTGATCGATCTCGTCGCGCTGGCCACCGGCCGGCCGGCGGCGTCGGTGATGAGCACCCGCATCATCCTGGTGCGCTACCCGGCGCCGGGGGAGGGCGCGCATCGGCTCGGCCTGTGTGCCGAACGGGTGATCGACACCATCCAGCGCGATCCCGGCGACTTCGCCGCCACCGGCGTCGAGGCCGGCACGCCGGCCTGGCTGGGCCCGGTCGCTGCCGATGCCGACGGCTTCGTCCAGTGGGTGCGCGCGCCGGCGCTGTTGACCGATGACATCCGCGCCGTCCTGTTCCGCCCCGCCGGAGCGGAGGCATGATCCTCGACGAAGTCGAGCAATTGCTGCACGAGCGCATCGGCCTCGACGCCGGCACGGTCGGCGTCTCCGGGCTCAACTATGCTTTGAAGCAGCGCATGGCCGCCTGCGCCATCACCGATCCGTCGCTCTACTGGCGGCGGCTGACCGCGACGCCGCAGGAGCAGCAGGAGCTGATCAACGCGGTCATCGTGCCGGAGACCTGGTTCTTTCGCGATCCCAAGGCCTTCGTCGCCATGACGCGGCAGGCGCTGGCGATGCGTGCCACGGGCAAGGTGGCGGAGGGGCGGGCGCTCCGGCTGATCAGCCTGCCGTGCTCGACCGGCGAGGAGCCCTATTCCATGGCGATGGCGCTGTTCGATGCCGGCCTCGGCGCATCGGATTTCGCCATCGACGCCATCGACATCTCCACCCGCAATCTCGCCGCCGCCGCGCAGGCGGTCTATGGCCGCAATTCGTTTCGCGGCACCGACCTCGAATTCCGCGCCCGGCATTTCAATGCCGTGGAGGGCGGCTACCGGCCGCATGCGGAAATCCGCCGCCAGGTGCGGTTCCGGCACGGCAATCTGCTCGATGCCCTGGGAATCGATGCCGAGCCCTACGACGTCGTGTTCTGCCGCAACCTGCTGATCTATTTCGACCGCGATACCCAGGAGCGGGCGCTCGACCGGCTGTCTCGGATGCTGGCGCCGCATGGCGTGCTGCTGGTCGGTTCCGGCGAGGCCGGCCTGCCGTTGCAATGCGGTTTTTCCTCGCTGCGCATCCCGATGGCGTTCGCCTTCGCCAAGCGGGACGCCGCCGAGCGGCAACCCAAGCCGGCTGCGTCTCCCCCCGCGCCGGCCGGGCGGAAGCCGCCGGCACGGCCGGCGCCGGCGGCATCGCTGCGCACCCGCATGCCGCCGCCGCGGGCCGCGGTGGCGCCGGCTCCCCCGCAATCCCCGTCGCCCGCCGTGGCACCCGCGCCGTCGCGCGACGCGGCAGGCGAGAGCCTCGGCATCGTCGAGCGTGCCGCGAATGAGGGACGGCTTGGCGAGGCGCGCCAGGCGGCGCGCCGACACATCGAGGCCTTCGGCCCGTCGGCGGCCGCCTTGTACCTGCTCGGCCTCGCCTGCGATGCCGACGGCGCGGCGGACGAGGCGGTCGAGGCCTATCGCAAGGTGCTCTATCTGGCGCCGGACCATCGCGAAGCGCTGGCGCATCTGGCGCTGCTGCTGCGCCAGCGTGGCGATCTCGCCGGGGCGAAGGCGTTCAGCGACCGTCTCGGCCGGCTGGAGAAGAGGAGTGACCGGCAATGAGCGGCGGTGCCGACGACCGGCCGTCCGGCCGACCCGCCCGTGCGGCGGCGGCGCTCAAGGAAACGCCGCGTCGTGATGCCTCGCGGCACGAGGCGGCCAGCCGTCTGCTCGACCGTCCCCTGCCGCCGGGATATCGGGAGGAATGGGCGCGCTATTTCGCGGCGGTCGCCGAAGCCGATCGGGAGGAGAACTCCGCCAGCGAGGGCGCCGAGTCCCGCCGCATCCTGGTGTTCCGGCTTGCCGATGAGTGGCTGGCGCTCCCCGCCGGGCTGGTGGAGGAAGTCACCGAGCCCCGCCCGCGCCACACGCTGCCGCACCGGCGCGACGCGCTGGTGCTCGGCGTGGTCAATATGCGCGGTGAATTGCTGGTCGAGGTGTCGCTCGCCTCGCTGATCGGCATCGGCGAGGCGCAGGGCGGCCCGCGCGAAAGCGGCATCGCCGCCTTTGCCCGCCTGGTGGTGATCGGCCGCGAGGGCCGACGCGTGGCCTTCCGTGTCGACGAGGTGCACGGCCTGGTGCAATATGCGGCGCGCGACCTCGTCGAGCTGCCGGCGACGATCGGCAAGTCGGCATCCAGCTTCGCGACCTCGATGGTCGGCTGGCAGGGGCGCCTGCTCGGCCGTCTCGACGGCGCCTTGGTGCTCGACGCCATCGAGCGGGGCATCGCATGAGCACCCCGGATTATGGCAGCTTCTCCATGCTCGACCTGTTCCGGGCCGAGCTCGACATGCAGTCGCAGGCGCTCACCAACAGCCTGCTGGCGCTGGAGCGCGACCCGGTTGCCGCCGCCGAGTTGGAGGCGGCGATGCGGGCGGCGCATTCGCTCAAGGGCGCGGCACGCATCGTCGAGCTGATGCCGGCGGTGCAGGTCGCCCACGCCATGGAGGAATGCCTCGTCGCCGCGCAGAACGGGCGTTTGCGGCTGCGGCAGGGGCATATCGACGCCTTGCTCAAGGGGGTCGACCTGCTGGCGCTGGTCGCCACGGACGAGGCCGCCGGCGCCGCCGCCGGGCCGCGGATCGCCGCTTTCCTGCACACGCTGGAAGCCGCGTCGACGACCGGGGAAGGCGAGGCCGTCGACGGGCCCGCCCCGACGGAGCCGGAGCCCGCCCTCGCTGCCCTCGTCGCCGACGCCGCGCCGGCCGCGGCCGTGCTCGCACCGACGCCCGACGCTCCGCCGGCGGGTGCCGATCGCATGATCCGCATCACGTCCCAGAGCATGACGCGGCTGCTCGGCCTTGCCGGGGAATCGCTGATCGAGGCCCGGCGCCTGCGGCCGTTCGCCGACAGCCTGCAGCGCCTGAGGCGCCAGCAGGTCGAACTCGCCCGCGCGCTCGACAGCGTGCGCGCCGCGTTGCCGCCGGACGCGGAGGAGGGGCCAGCCGCCCAGGCGCTCGCGCTCGCCCGCGCCACGCTCGGCGAGAGCCGGGACTATCTCGCCGCCCGGCTGGCCGAGCTCGATTCCATCGATCGGCGCGGCACCGATCTCGCCAATCGCCTCTATGCCGAGACGCTGGAGAGCCGCATGCGCCCGTTCGAGGACGGCGTGCGCAGCTATTCCCGCACCGTGCGCGACCTCAGCCGGGCGCTCGGCAAGCAGGCGCGGCTGGCGATTCTCGGCGGCGCCACCGGCATCGATCGCGACATTCTCGACCAGCTCGACGCGCCGCTCGGCCATCTGCTGCGCAACGCCATCGACCATGGGCTGGAGACGCCGGAGGAACGCCGCGCCGCCGGCAAGCAGGCCGAGGGCCTCATCCGCCTCGAGGCCCGGCATACGGCGGGCCTGCTGCAGATCATCATCGCCGATGACGGGCGCGGCATCGATCTCGATGGCCTGCGCCGCGCGGTGGTGGAGCGCCACCTGATCGCCGCGGAGGCCGCCGCCCGGCTCAGCGAGGCGGAGCTGCTGGAATTCCTGTTTCTGCCCGGCTTCTCGATGAAGCCGACGGTGAGCGACGTTTCCGGTCGCGGCGTCGGCCTCGATGCGGTGCAGACCACGGTGAAGGAGGTTCGCGGCCGCGTCAGCGTCGCCACGCGCGCCGGCGAGGGCACGCGCTTCCTGCTGGAATTGCCGCTCACCCTCTCGGTGATCCGCACCCTGCTGATCGAGGTCGATGGCGAGCCCTATGCGCTGCCGCTGGCGGGCATCACCCGCACGCTCAAGCTGGCGCGGGAGGCCATCGAGACGCTGGAGGGCCGCCCGCATTTCCGCTTCGGTGCCCGGCCGGTCGGGCTGATCACCGCCCATGAGCTGCTGGAGCGCGGCGCGGCGGCGTCGGATGCGGCCGAGCTCGCCGTGGTGGTCATCGGCGAGGGCGAGGGCGCCTATGGGCTGATCGTCGACCGCTTCCTCGGCGAGCGCGAGCTGGTGGTACGGCTGCTCGATCCGCGGCTGGGCAAGATCAAGGACATCAGCGCGGCGGCGCTGATGGAGGACGGCTCGCCGGTGCTGATCGTCGACATGGACGATCTACTGCAATCGGCCGACAAGCTCGCCATGGCCGGGGCGTTCCGCAGCTTGCGGCAGAGCCTGGCCAGCACGGTGCAGAGCCGGCGCAAGCGGGTGCTGGTGGTCGACGATTCGCTCACCGTGCGCGAGCTGGAGCGCAAGCTGCTCGACCAGCACGGCTATGCCGTCGAGATCGCCGTCGACGGCATGGATGGCTGGAACGCGGTGCGCTCGGGCGCGTTCGACCTCGTGGTCACCGATGTCGACATGCCGCGCATGGACGGCATCGAGCTGGTCACGCTGATCAAGCACGATCCGCGGCTCAACCGGCTGCCGGTGATGATCGTCTCCTACAAGGACCGCGAGGAGGACCGCCGCCGTGGTCTCGATGCCGGCGCGGATTATTATCTCACCAAGGGCAGTTTCCACGACGAAACCCTGATCCACGCGGTCGAGGATCTGATCGGCGCGGCGGTCGAGTGAGGCGGAGCGGCGCAACAGGATATGGGACGCCAAATGAGGATCGGCATCGTCAACGACCTGCCACTGGCGGCGGAGGTGCTAAGGCGGGCGGTGGTCTCGGCGCCGGAACATGAGGTGGCCTGGATCGCGACCAACGGGCGCGCGGCGGTCGAGGCCTGCCGGCGCGACCTGCCCGATCTGGTGCTGATGGACCTGGTCATGCCGGAAATGGACGGCGTGGAGGCGACGCGGCAGATCATGAGGCAGACGCCCTGCGCCATCCTGCTGGTCATCGCCAGTGTCGACGGCAACATTCCCGGCGTCTACGAGGCGATGGGCTATGGCGCTCTGGATGCGGTCGACATTCCCTCGGTGAGCCGCGCCGACGACATGTCGATCCAGGCGAACGTGCTGCTGGCAAAGATCGCCACCATCGGCAAGCTGGTCGGCGACGGCCGCGCGTCGCGCCCGGCCTCGTCCCCGCCGACGCCGTCCGGCCTGACGCCGCCGCTGGTGGCGATCGGTGCCTCGGCCGGCGGCCCGGCGGCGGTGGCGAGCCTGCTCGGCGGCCTGCCGGCCGATTTTCCCGCGGCGCTGGTGCTGGTCCAGCATGTGGACGAGAAGTTCGTTCCCGGGCTCGCCGCCTGGCTCGGCCAGCACACCGCGCTGAAGGTGCGCCCGGCGCTGGAGGGCGACCGGCCGGAGGTCGGCACGTTGCTGATCGCCGCTTCGGCCGACCATCTCATCCTCACCGCCTCCGGCGCGCTCGCCTACACGCCGGAGCCGCGCGCCTATCCCTACCGGCCTTCGGTCGACGTGTTCTTCAAGAGCGTTGCGCGGCTGTGGCGGGGGGAGGCGGTCGGGGTGCTGCTGACCGGCATGGGGCGGGACGGGGCGATCGGTCTCAAGATGCTTCGCGACGCTCGTCACCATACGATTGCACAGGACAAGCAGAGCAGCGCGGTTTACGGAATGCCGAAGGCCGCCGCCGCGCTCGGCGCGGCCGCTGAAATTCTTCCCCTCGACCTGATCCCCGGACGGCTGACAGCGGCCTTCGGGCGATCGCAATGACGGGCAATAGTGCTATGAGCAACACGGGTACCTTCCCGGCCAGCGTGCCACCCCTGGCGGAAACCTATCTCTCGCTGGTGCTGCTGGTCGACGACCAGGTGCTGATCTGCGAGGCGGTTCGCCGGTCGCTGCTGGGCGAGGGGGATATCGACCTGCACTACTGCACCAATGCCCATGATGCGATCCGGGTGGCCGGCGAGCTGAAGCCGACGGTCATCCTGCAGGATCTGGTCATGCCGGGCATCGACGGCCTGGCCCTGGTGCGTCAGTATCGGGAAAATCCGGCGACCCAGTCGGTGCCGGTCATCGTGTTGTCCGCCAAGGACGAGGCGGCGACCAAGAGCGCTGCGTTCCAGGCCGGCGCCAACGACTATCTCGTCAAGCTGCCGGACCGCATCGAACTCATCGCCCGCATCCGCTACCATACCCGCGCCTATCTCGATCATCTCCAGCGCGACTCCGCCTATGCGGCGCTGCGCGAAAGCCAGCGTCTGCTGATGCAGGCCAATCTGGAGCTGGAGCGCCTCACCCGCATCGACGGGCTGACCAATCTCGGCAACCGGCGCTATTTCGACGAGTACATGCTGGCCGAATGGCGGCGCGCGCTGCGCGGCGACCTGCCGCTGTCGCTGCTGATGATCGATGTCGACAAGTTCAAGGACTACAACGACACCTATGGCCATCTGGCGGGGGACGAGGTGCTGCGGCGGGTGGGCAACGCCATTCGCCTGAGTGCCGGCCGGGCCGGGGATCTTGCGGCGCGCTTCGGCGGCGAGGAGTTCATCGTCGTGCTGCTGAACACCGGGATCGACGGGGCGCAGGCGGCCGCCGAGCGGCTGTTGCAGACCGTGCGCGACCTCGACATCCCGCATGGCGACGGGCGGGTCACGGTGAGCGTCGGCGTCGCCTCGATGCGGCCGGAGGGCGATTCGCCGGAGGTGATCATCACCGCCGCCGACATGGCGCTGTTCCGCGCCAAGGCAGCCGGCAAGGACCGCTACGAGCTGAGCGGCCCGACGGATCGCTAGGCGCGGCCGGCGGCGGCGATGCCTCCTCCGCGGTCTTGCCTCCTCCGCGGTCTTGCCTTCGCCCGCGGTCTTGCCCCGAGGCCCTTGCCTTGAGGCTTACTTGCAGACGTCGACCCACACCGCGCCGGTGAGCGTGGCCATGCGGTCGGGCGCGATCCGCAGCGCCGCATGCGGCGAGCCGGCGGCCGGCACCACCTCGTCGAAAGCTTTCAGCGACAGGTCGCAATAGACCGGCAGCGGCGTCGCGAGGCCGAACGGACAGACGCCGCCGATCGGGTGGCCGGTCAGCGCCATCGCCGCCTCGGCACCGAGCAGGCTCACCTTGCCGCCGAAGGCCGCCTTGGCCTTGGCGTTGTCGAGCCGCGCCGCGCCGCCGGCCACCAGCAGGAAGGCCCGCTCGCCCACGCGCAGCGACAGCGTCTTGGCGATCTGCGCCGGCGCCACCCCATGCCCGGCGGCGGCCTCGGCGACCGTCGCGGTGCGCGCCGCCAGCTCGATGACGGCGATGTCCGGTGCCGTCGCCGCCAGGAAGTCCCGCACCGATTGCACGCTCATGTCCGTTGTCGCTCCCGATCTGCCGACGGCCCGCAAGCATGCCCGATTCGCCGGTTGCGACGCAGCATCGAATTACCCTTGCGTTGTTGAGCAAATTGAACATAACTAAACACAAAGCTAAACGCGGCCGGACGCCACCGGCACGTGAACGCCAACCGAGGGGGCACAAGACCCGCCTCGTTCTCTGGGAGGAGAGCATGCTGAAGACGTGGAGGCCCCTTCTCGGGGCGGCGGTGGTCTGCGGGTCGCTCGGTGGAGCGCTCGCCGTGCCGCAGGCGGCGCAGGCCGAGCAGCTGACCCTGTGCTGGGCGGCATGGGATCCGGCCAATGCCTTGGTCGAGCTGTCCAAGGACTTCACCGCCAAGACCAAGATCGACATGAAGTTCGAGTTCGTCCCGTGGACGAGCTATGCCGACCGCTTCCTCAACGAGCTCAACTCGCACGGCAAGCTGTGCGACCTGATCATCGGCGACAGCCAGTGGGTCGGCGGCTCGGCGGAGAACGGCCATTACGTGAAGCTGAACGACTTCTTCGCCAAGGAAGGCATCAAGATGGATGACTTCGTGCCGGCGACGGTGGTCGGCTATTCCGAATGGCCGAAGAACACGCCGAACTACTGGGCGCTGCCGGCGATGGGCGACGTGGTGGGCTGGACCTACCGCAAGGATTGGTTCGAGAAGCCGGAGCTGCAGAAGGAGTTCAAGGCCAAGTATGGCTGGGACCTCGCGGCGCCCAAGACCTATGACCAGCTCAAGCAGATCGCCGAGTTCTTCCAGAAGCGGCAGATCGACGGCAAGACCGTCTATGGCGCTTCGATCTATACCGAGCGCGGCTCGGAAGGCATCACCATGGGCGTCACCAACGTCCTGTATGATTGGGGCTTCATGTATGAGAACCCCAAGAAGCCCTACGAGATGCAGGGCTACGTCAATTCGCCGGACGCGGTGAAGGGGCTCGAATTCTACAAGTCGCTCTATGATTGCTGCACCCCGCCGGGCGCTTCCAACGTCTACATGGTGGAATCGGCCGACGCCTTCAAATCCGGCCAGGTGGCGATGCAGATGAACTTCGCCTTCACCTGGCCCGGCCTGTACAAGGACGAGAAGGTCGGCGGCAAGCGCATCGGCTTCTTCCCCAATCCGGCGGAGAAGTACCATTTCGCCCAGCTCGGCGGGCAGGGCATCTCGGTGGTGTCCTATTCCGACAAGAAGGACGCGGCGCTCCAGTACATCAAATGGTTCGCCCAGCCCGACGTGCAGGCCAAATGGTGGCAGCTCGGCGGCTTCTCCTGCCTGAAGGCGGTGGTCGACGCGCCGGACTTCAAGGCCAGTCAGCCCTATGCGCCGGCCTTCCTGGAATCGATGGCCATCGTCAAGGATTTCTGGGCCGAGCCGAGCTATGCCGAACTGCTCCAGGCGATGCAGAAGCGGGTGCATGACTATGTCATCGCCGGCAAGGGCACGGCGCAGCAGGCGCTGGACGGCCTGGTGAAGGACTGGACCGAGATCTTCAAGGACGACGGCAAGATCTGACGCCTGCGGGCCTTTCTTTCCCTCTCCCCGCCGGGGAGAGGGGCTCGTGAAGCGGGTTGGTCAAGAGAGACGCAGCCGTGGCGCTTCACGACCCCCCGCCTCAACCCTTTTCGCCAGAGGTTGGGGGGCCGGGATGATCGCAGCCGGTTTCTCCGAGACTGCAACCAGCCGAATCTCGGCCTCAGGGAGATACGCTTGATCACGCTGATCAATGTATTCACCGTCGATCCCGACCATCAGCAGCGCTTGATCGAGATATTGACGGCGGCGACCGAAATGTCGGTCAGCCAGGCGGATGGCTTCGTTGCCGCCACGCTGCACCGGAGCACGGACGGCACCAAGGTGACGATGTACGCACAGTGGCGGAGCATGGCCGACTATCAGGCCATGCGGGAAGATCCCTCGCCGCGGCGATACTTCGAGGAAGCCCTGTCCATAGCCACGTTCGACCTCGGTATTTACGAGGTCGTCCGAACGTTTACTCCGCATCGGGTGCAACCGTGACCGCTTCGCACGAAACCTTCACCGACAAGGCCGCCGCGGCGGCGGTGCGCTCGACACCGGAGCCGCTCGCCGCACGGGTGCGCGGCCTGTCGGACCGCGCCATCGCCTGGTTGTTCATCGCGCCGACCATCGTCTTGCTGCTGGCGATCAACATCTTCCCGCTGTTCTGGGCGATCTACCTGTCCTTCACCAATTTCCGCGCCAACCGGCCGAACGCCGTGGTGCAGAATGTCGGGCTGGGCAACTATTCGCGCATCCTCAACGATCCCGACATCTGGGCATCGATGCAGACCACGGCGCATTTCGTGTTCTGGACCATCGTGCTGCAGACGCTGATTGGCTTCGCGCTCGCCTATCTCATCGACCGCAAGTTCCGCGGCCACGCCTTCTGGACCACGCTGATCCTCATCCCGATGATGCTGTCGCCGGCGGTGGTGGGCAATTTCTGGCGGTTCCTCTACGAGCCGCAGATCGGGCTGTTCGCCTATGCCGTTTCCTTCGTGTCGGGCATCCCGACCTCGGACATCCAGATGCTCGGCAACGTCCATCTGGCACCCTGGGCGATCATCATCGTCGATACCTGGATGTGGACGCCCTATGTGATGCTGATCTGCCTCGCCGGGCTGCGCTCCATTCCCGACTACATCTATGAGGCGGCCGAGGTCGACCGCGCCTCGCCCTGGCGGCAGTTCTGGTCGATCACCGTGCCGATGGCGCTGCCCTTCATCATGCTGGCGGTGCTGTTCCGCGGCATCGAGAACTTCAAGATGTTCGACATGGTCAACCTGCTCACCGGCGGCGGACCGGGCTCGACGACGGAGGTCGCCTCGATCGCGCTCAAGCGCGACGCCTTCGAGGCCTGGGCGACCGGGCGGTCCTCCGCCTTCGCCATCGTGCTGTTCGTCGCGGTGTTCGGCCTCGCCAACATCTATGTGAAGGCGCTCAACAAGGTGAAGCAAAGATGAGCTCCGCCAAATCCGCCGCGGCGGCAACCGCCAGTTCCGCCCATTCCGTCGTCGAGCCGAGCCCGGCCTCCAAGCGTGTCGCCGGCGCCATCGTCATCCTCTACGCGCTGGTCACCCTGGTGCCGCTGGTGTGGATATTCCTCACCTCGATCAAGTCGCCGCCGGATTCGATCTCCTACCCGCCGAAGATCCTGTTCACGCCGTCGCTGGAAGGCTACTGCAACCTCTTCACCACCCGCACGCGGCAGACGCCGGACTACATCGCCGCCCTGCCGCCGCCGTCGGGCGTGTGCGATGCGGTGACCCGCGAGCGCAACATGGTGATCGCCGGCCCGTCCAACTTCCTGCCGCGCTTCGCCAATTCGCTGATCATCGCCTTCGGCTCGACCTTCCTCGCGGTCTCGCTGGGCACGCTGGCGGCCTATGGCTTCTCGCGCTTCAAGGTGCCGCTGGCCGACGACCTGCTGTTCTTCATCCTGTCGACGCGGATGATGCCGCCGATCGCCGTCGCCATCCCGATCTACCTGATGTACCGGCAGCTCGGCCTGTCCGACACCGCCATCGGCATGATGCTGCTCTACACCGCGGTGAACGTCTCGCTCGCCGTCTGGCTGCTCAAGGGTTTCATCGACGAGATCCCGCGCGAATATGAGGAAGCCGCGATGATCGACGGCTATACGCGCCTCCAGGCCTTCTTCAAGGTGGTGCTGCCGCAGGCGACCACCGGCATCGCCGCCACCGCCATCTTCTGCCTGATCTTCGCCTGGAACGAATATGCCTTCGCCTCGCTGCTTACCTCGGGCAGCGCCCAGACCGCGCCGCCCTTCATCCCCACCATCATCGGCGAGGGCGGGCAGGACTGGCCGGCGGTGGCGGCGGGCACCACCATCTTCCTGGTGCCGATCCTCGTCTTCACCATCCTGCTCCGCAAGCAGCTCTTGCGCGGCATCACCTTCGGGGCGGTGCGCAAATGACCGACCACATCCTTCCCCCCAAGAAACACCGCCCCTTCTTCCTGCGGCGCGGGCCGATGGAGGCGCTGGCGGTGGCCATCATCGCGCTCGGCTTCCTCATGCTGTTCCAGCCCTTCGCTCTGGTGCTCTACACCTATTCCTTCATCACGCTTCTTGCCGGCACGGTGATGTTCACCATCGTGTCGAAGTTCCCGGAGTAGGCCGATGGCCGAGATCAGGGTCGACCATCTCCGCAAGGCCTTCGGCGAGTTCGTCGCCGTGCAGGATTCCTCCTTCACCGTCGAGGATGGCGAGTTCCTCGCCTTGCTCGGCCCGTCCGGCTGCGGCAAGACCACGACGCTGCGCATGATCGCCGGGCTGGAACTGCCCACCGGCGGCGCCATCCATCTTGGCGGCGAGGACGTCACCTACAGGCGCGCCAGCGAGCGCGACATCGCCTTCGTGTTCCAGCTCTTCGCGCTCTACCCGCACATGAATGTGCGCAAGAACATCGGCTTCCCGCTGCTGTCGCAGGGCGTGCCGAAGGGCGAGATCAAGCGGCGCGTCGAGGAGACGGCCAAGCTCCTGCAGATCGACCACATCCTCGACAAGTCGGTCTCCGGCCTCGCCGGCGGCGACCGCCAGCGGGTGGCGCTGGGCCGCGCCATCGTCCGCCGTCCCAAATGCTTCCTGATGGACGAGCCGCTCGGCACGCTCGACGCCGAATTCCGCGACGTGATGGTTCGCGAGCTGCGCGAGCTGCACAACCGCATCCACGCCACCACCGTCTACGTCACCCACGACCAGATCGAGGCGATGGCGATGGCGGACAAGATCGCGGTGATGAACCACGGCGTCATCGAGCAGTTCGCCACGCCCCGCGAGATCTACAACCGCCCGGCCTCGATGTATGTCGCCGACTTCATCGGCTCGCCGCCGATGAACTTCCTGCGCTTCACCGCCGGCCTGCCCAAGGGCGCCCGCATCGCCCGCATCGACGGCGCGGACGTGCAGATGCCCGAGCTGCGCGCCGACGTCGCCGAGGGCGAGCTTGCCCTCGGCGTGCGTCCCGAGCACATCCGATTCTCGGATAGCTCGCCGCTGCGCGGGGCGATCTATGGCGCTGAATATCTCGGCACCAACCAGATCGTCACGGTGGAGACGGCGGGCGGCCTCGTCCGAGCCCGGCTGCCGGCCGAGCGCTCCTACCGCGTCGGCGACCGGGTCGGGCTCAGCTTCGTGGCCGACCGGCTGTCGCTGTTCGAGTGCCGCAGCGGCCGGGCCGTCCCCTCCGTGCTGCACGAGGGCACGCTCGCCCGCGATACCCGCCACC
This sequence comes from Ancylobacter sp. 3268, assembly GCF_031456575.1. Lineage (NCBI taxonomy): Bacteria > Pseudomonadati > Pseudomonadota > Alphaproteobacteria > Hyphomicrobiales > Xanthobacteraceae > Ancylobacter > Ancylobacter sp. 3268. The sequence goes on along the minus strand of NZ_JAVDUX010000011.1, from coordinate 74,755 downwards.
GCGAAATGCGAGATCTGGAGGTCGGCCATGGCTGATGTCGCGCTAAAAGGCGTCACCCGCAGCTTCGGCGACAGGCGCGCGGTCGACGGCCTCGACCTTCACATCGCCGACGGTGAATTCGTCGTGCTGCTCGGCCCGACCGGCGCCGGCAAGACCACCACGCTGCGCCTCATCGCCGGGCTGGAGAAGCCGGATGCCGGCACGGTGGAGATCGGCGGCCGGCCGATGAACGGCGAATCCGCCGCCGGGCGCGACGTCGCCTTCGTGTTCCAGCAATATTCGCTCTACCCGCATCTCACCGTCTACGAGAACCTCGCTTTCCCGCTGCGCTCGCCGGCGCGGCGCATGGACAAGGCGAGCATCGACGCCCGCGTGCGGCAGGTGGCGAAGATGGTGCGCATCGACCACAAGCTGGAGAACCGCTCGACAAGGCTGTCCGGCGGCGAGATGCAGCGCGTCGCCATCGGCCGGGCGCTGGTGCGCCGGCCGTCCATCTATCTGATGGACGAGCCGCTTTCCTCGCTCGATGCCAAGCTGCGCGGCGAATTGCGGCTGGAGCTGAAGCGCATCCAGAAGGAGCTCGGCGCCACGCTGCTCTACGTCACCCACGACCAGATCGAGGCGATGACCATGGCCGATCGCATCGGCATCCTCGCCGAGGGCCGGCTGGTGCAGATCGGCACGCCGCGGGAGATCTACACCAATCCCGCCAACCTCCATGTCGCCGCCCGGCTCGGCCAGCCGCACATCAACCTGATGCCGGCGGACCTGCTGCCCGGCGGCGCCGTGCCCGCCGGCACGCGCACCATAGGCGCGCGCACTGAGCATCTCGAGATCAGCCGTGCCCGCCAGGGCAGCGCCGGCCTCGGTCCCGACGGCAATGCCGAGGTCGACTGGATCGAGCATCTCGGCGACCAGAACCACCTGCACATCAAGGTCGGCGGCCACAAGCTGGTGACGCTCGCCGATCCCGACCTGCCGGTCGAGGCCGGCGACCGGATCAGCGTGCGATTGAAGCAGCCGCTCTATTTCGGTGGCGACGGGCAGCGGCTCGCGTGACATGAAGGGGGCGGCGTCGCGCGGCGCCGCGCCGGAGTCGGCTAAGGATCGGAAGACCATGACGAAGCATTTCTTCAATCGCCGCGAGGCCATCGTCACCGAAGCACTGGACGGGCTGCTGCGCACCACCCCGCCCGGCCGGCTGGCGCGGCTGGACAGCTATCCCGACATCAAGGTCGTCATCCGCGCCGACTGGGACAAGGGGCGCGTGGCGGTGGTGTCGGGCGGCGGCGCCGGCCACGAACCCTCGCATGCCGGCTTCGTCGGGCGCGGCCTGCTCACCGCCGCCGTTTCCGGCGAGATCTTCGCCTCGCCGAGCGTGGAAGCCGTGCTCACCGCCATCCGCGCCGTCACCGGCGCGCCGGGCTGCCTGCTGATCGTCAAGAACTACACCGGCGACCGGCTGAATTTCGGCCTCGCCGCCGAGCGCGCCCGCGCCGAGGGGTTCAAGGTCGAGATGGTGATCGTCGCCGACGACATCGCCCTGCCGGACCTTTCCCAGCCGCGCGGCATCGCCGGCACGCTGTTCGTGCACAAGATCGCCGGCCACCATGCCGAGGCGGGCGACGACCTCGCCGCGGTGACCGCGGCGGCGCGGGCGGCGGCGAAGGACATCGCCTCGCTCGGCGTCGCCTTCTCCTCCTGCTCGATCCCCGGCCAGGATTTCACCGAGCGCCTCGGCGAGAGCGAGGGCGAACTCGGCCTCGGCATCCATGGCGAGCCCGGCGTCGAGCGCATCGCGGTGCAGCCGGCCGACGCCCTCGTCGCCCGCATGGCCGCGCATCTCGCCCCGAAGCTGGACACCGGCGCCGCCTATGCGCTCCTCATCAACAATCTCGGCGCGGTGCCGCCGCTGGAGATGTCGCTGATCGCCGACGCCGTGCTGCGGGCGCCGCTCGGCGCGCATGTGAAGCTGGTCATCGGCCCGCAGGCGCTGATGACGGCGCTGAACATGAACGGCTTCTCGCTGTCCTTCCTCAAGCTCGACGCCACCCGTGAAGCGGCGCTCACATCGCCGGTCGAGCCGCTGGCCTGGCGCCCGGCGGTGGCGGCCGGCCCGGTCGCGGTCGTCACGGCGCCTGCCGCCCCGCGCGAGGCTGCCCCGCCGGCCAGCACGGACGCGGCCACCGAGGCCGTGCTGCGCACCGCCTGCGCCGCGCTGGTCGCGCTCGAAGCCGAGCTGAACCGCCTCGACGCCAAGGCGGGCGACGGCGACACCGGCTCCACCGTCGCCACCGGCGCCCGCGCCGTCGAGGGCAGGCTCGCCAGCCTGCCGCTGGCCGACACCACGGCGACGCTCGCAGCCATCGGCGAGACGCTGGCCACCGCCATGGGCGGGTCGAGCGGCGTGCTGCTCTCCATCTTCTTCACCGCCGCGTCCAAGGCGACCGCCGAAGGCCGGGACCTCTCCGCCGCGCTGCTGGCCGGCCTCGACCGCATGACCTTCTATGGCGGCGCCACCCCCGGCGCGCGTACGATGGTGGATGCGCTCGATCCCGGCCTGAAGGCGCTGGCGGCGAGTGGCCTTGCCGCTGCCGCCGCCGCGGCCGGCGCCGGCGCCGAGGCCACCAGGACGATGATCCATGCCCGCGCCGGCCGCGCCGCCTATGTCGCGGCGCGCGATCTCGAGGGCTCGCCGGATCCCGGCGCGGTGGCGGTCGCCGCGGTGTTCGCGGCGCTGGCGACGCGGGGATAGCCGGGCGAACCGGGCAGGGAGGAGCCGATGCAGCTCGACGCCGCCGACCTTGCCGCGCTGATCGGGCTGTGCCGGGCGGAGATCGACCGGCATGGCGAGCATCTGAGCGCGCTCGACAGCGCCATCGGCGACGGCGACCACGGCGCCAATATGCGGCGCGGCCTGGAGGCGGTGTTCGCCGAGCGCGACGCCATCGCCGCCTTGCCGCTGCCGGCGGCGCTGGAGCGGATCGGCCTGGTGCTGGTGATGAACATTGGCGGCGCCGCCGGCCCGCTTTACGGCACGCTGCTGATGGAGCTGGGGCGGGGCCTCGGCAGCGCCGCCACGCCTGACGAGTTCGCCGCGACGCTGGAGCATGCCATCGCCGCGGTGGCGCGGCGCGGCCGGTCCGGGCCCGGCGACAAGACGCTGCTCGACGTGCTTTACCCCGTGCAGGCCGAGGTGGTAAGGCGCTCGGCACCCGGGCGGATCGCCGCCTGCGCCCGCTCGGCCGCCCATTCCACCGGGGCGATGCAGGCGCGGCGCGGCCGGGCGTCGTTTCTCGGGCCGCGCTCCATCGGCCACGAGGATCCCGGCGCCTCCAGCTGCGCCCTGCTCACCGCCGCCATCTGCGGCTATCTCGAGGAGCACCGCCCGTCATGAACGCGCGTGCCGCCCAGCCCGCCGCTTCGTCCTCGGCGAATGTCGGCATCGTCATCGTGTCGCACTCGCCGCTGGTAGCGAAGGGCGCCGCCGACATGGTGCGCCAGATGGTCGGCGACTGCGTGCCGCTGGCCTGGACCGGCGGCAATGCCGAGGGCGGGCTCGGCACCCATGTCGCCGGCATTTCTGCGGCGATCGAGGCGGCGTGGTCGGAGGCGGGGGTGGCGGTGTTCGTCGATCTCGGCGGCGCCGAGACCAATAGCGAGATGGCGGTCGAGCGGCTGGGTCCGGCGCGGGCGGCCCGCGTCGCCATCTGCAATGCGCCGCTGGTGGAAGGCGCGGTGGTGGCCGCCGCCGAGGCCTCGGGCGGCTCCAGCCTCGCCAAGGTGGTGGCGACCGCCGAGGAGCTGTCCCCCTGATGAGCGAGCCCAGCCCCGCCTTCCCGCGCGAGCGCAGCGGCACTCGCTGGCAGACCGAGGTGGAGGTCACCCACGGCATCGGCCTGCATGCGCGGCCCTCGGTCGCCTTCACCCGCCTCGCCAAGAGCTTTCCCTGCGCGATCGAGGTGGCGGTGGACGGCTCGGCCGATTGGCTGAACGGCAAGAGCATCGTCAAGATCATGGGGGCTCGCATCCGCCGCGGCACCCGCCTGCGCATCCGCGCCGAGGGGTCCCGCGCCGAGGAGGCGATCGTCGCGCTCGGGGAGCTGGTGCGGCGCAATTTCGATGAGGACCGCAAACATGGCCGCCCCGATGGCCGCCCCGATGGCCGGCCCGTCTGAGCTGCGCGGCAAGCCGGCCTCGCCCGGCCGGGCGCTCGGGCCGGCGTTCCGCGCCCCGGCGCCGGCGACGCAGTCGCTTCCCGCCGGCGGGGATGCCCGCGCGGCGCTTGCCGTCGCGGTGACGCTCGCGATCGAGGAATTGCGGGTGCTCGCCGCCGGGGCGGATGCGCAGAGCGCCGGCGTGCTCGACTTCCAGATCGAAATGCTGCTGGACGAGGACATGCTGGAGCCGGCGCTGCGGCGCATCGCCAGGGGGGAGGGCGCGGCGCTGGCCTGGGCCGGCGCCATGGACGCCCATATCGCGACGCTGGTCGCCGATGCCGGCTTTCCCGACAAGGACGCCCTCGCCGAAAATAGCGAGCGGCGCGGCTCCGGCGAAGACGCCTTCGCCGATGATGTCGAGCGGCGCGGCTCCGGCGAAGACGCCTTCGCCGCGCGGGCCTCCGATCTCGCGGATCTCAAGCAGCGCGTGCTCGACGCGCTTGCCGGCCGGGCGCGGGCGGATTTTCCGGAAGCCGCCATCTATGTCGGCCACGACATGCCGCCGAGCCTGTTCCTCGCCCATGACTGGTCGAAGGGCGGCGGCATCGCGCTGGCAGCCGGCAGTACGGTCAGCCATGTCGCCATGCTCGCCCGCGCCCGCGGCGTGCCGATGGTGATCGGCCTGGGCCCGCTGGCCATCCAGAGCGGCCAGCCGCTGCTGGTCGATGGCGGCGAGGGGCTGGTGCGCCTCGATCCCGGCGAGCCGGTGGCGGACATTCCCGTCCCGCCCGCCGTCCTGCCCGCCGTCCCGCCGGTCGCGCCCCGGCTGGAGCCGGTGGCGACCGAGGGGTTCCGGCTCAGCGTCAATCTCAACAGCCTCGCCGATCTCGATGCCGTCGATCCCGCCGCGGTGGACGGCGTCGGGCTGGTGCGCAGCGAATTCCTGTTCCTGTCGCCGGCGGAAGCGCTGAGCGAGGAGCGGCATGTCGCGTGTTATCGCCGCATCGTCACGCGCTTCGCCGGTCGCCCGGTCACGCTGCGCCTGCTCGATCTCGGCGGCGACAAGGCATTGCCCGGCCTGATCGAGGGCGGCCCGGCCTCGCTGCTCGGCGAGCGCGGCATCCGCTTCCTGCTGGCGCATCCCGAGCTTGCCCGCATCCAGGCGCGGGCGATCATGCGTGTCGCCGCGCTCGGCCCGGTCAGCGTGCTGCTGCCGATGGTGACGCTGCCGACGGAGGTGACGGCGATGGCGGAGCTGTTCGACGAGGAGGCGGCGCGCCTTGCCCGGCTCGGCGTGCCGGCCCGCCGCCCGCCGCTCGGCATCATGGTGGAGGTGCCGGCGGCCGCGCTCACGCTCGACCTGTTCGCCGAGGCGGCGTTCTTTTCGGTGGGGACCAACGACCTGATGCAGTATCTGTCGGCGGCGGCGCGCGACAATCCCGCCGTCGCCCCGCTCAACACCGGCTCGGAGACCGCCTTGTTCCGCCTGTTGGCCCAGATCAGCGCCGGCGCCCGCGCGCTCGGCAGGCCGGTGTCGGTCTGCGGCGATCTCGCCGGCGATCCCGACGCGGTGGCGCGGCTCATGGCGCTCGGCTTCCGCGACTTCTCGGTGGCACCCTCGCGGCTGCCCGCTTTGCGCGCGCTGCTGCGCCGGCCCGCCACGGCGGAGGGCTGAGCGGTGGCGCGGGAGACCGACGAGGCGGTGATCGCCTACAAGACCATTCTCGCCGGCCTGCTCGACAACCGGCCTTCCGGCACCCGCCAGCGGCTGGCGAGTGCGCTCGGCAAGCACCGCAGCTTCGTCACCCAGGTGACCAGCCCGGCCTATGACACGCCGCTGCCGGCGCGGCATCTGCCGACGATCTTCCGCGTCTGCCATTTCAGCCCGGCCGAGCAGGAGCGCTTTCTCTCGGCCTATGAGGCGGCGCATCCCGGCAAGCTGCCGGATGCCGGCGGCGGCGACAAGCTGCGCGCCCTGACGCTGATGGCGCCGGATTTCGCCGACGAGAAGAAGAACCGCCAGTTCGACGACGCCGTCGCCGAGTTCGTGCAGAAGATGGCCGCGCTGGTGAATGGCGGTGAGTGAGCGCCCCAGCCATAGCGGCGGCCGCCGCCGGCTTGCGCGCCGGAGCGCCGGGCGATGAAGAAGATCATGAACGCTCCGGAGCGGTTCGTCGCCGAGAGCCTTGAAGGGCTGGTGCGCGCGCATGAGGATCTCGTCGTCTTCGGCAGCGGGCGCAAATTCGTCCGCCGGCGCCATCTCACGCCCGGCAAGGTGGCGGTGATCTCCGGCGGCGGCGCCGGCCATGAGCCGCTGCATTCGGGTTTTGTCGGGCACGGCATGCTGGACGCCGCCTGCACCGGCCATGTCTTCACCTCGCCGACGCCGGACCAGATCGTCGCGGCGATGGACGAGGTCGATACCGGCGCCGGCTGCCTGCTCATCGTCAAGAATTACGACGGCGACGTGATGAATTTCGAGATGGCGGCGGAGATGGCCGCCTCCCGCCACGCCGTCGAGACGGTGATCGTCGAGGACGACGCCGCCACCGGCCCGGCGGTGCGCAGCCGCGGCCGGCGCGGCGTCGCCGGCACCATCGTGGTGGAGAAGCTGCTGGGCGCCGCCGCCGAGCGCGGCGCCGGCCTCGGCGCGCTCAAGGAGCTGGGCGAGGGCCTCAATGCCCGCATCCGCTCGATGGGCGTCGCGCTGCGCGGCGTGGCGATGCCGAACAATCCGCGCGAGACCTTCGCCCTCGGGCCTGAGGAAATGGAGATCGGCGTCGGCATCCATGGCGAGCCCGGCCTCACCCGCACCGGCTTCGCCGATGCCGATGCGATCATCCGCCGGCTCGGCGAGGCGATCCTTGCCGAACTTTCCCCGACGCTGGTTGGCGAGCCGGACCTGCGGCCACTGCTTCTCGTCAACGGCTTCGGCGGCACCCCGCCGATCGAGCTCTATCTCGCCTATGGCCTTGCCCGCCGCTTCTTCGAGGCGCACGGCATCGCGCCGGTCCGCTCGCTCACCGGCACCTTCGTCACTTCGCTCGACATGGCCGGCCTGTCGCTGACGCTCGCGCTGCTGACCCCGGATCAGCTGGCGCTCTGGGGAGCGCCGGTAGCGACGCCGGCACTGAGCTGGTGAGAATGCATCGCCGGCGGCGTCGCGGCGATCCAGTCCGCGAGCCGCGCGGCATAGGCCTCGGCGGCGGCGTCCAGTTCCTCCACCGGCACCTTGTTGGCGCCGTAGACGACGAAGGACGCGGCGAGCTCGAAGCGGCAGCGATGCGCGGTGGCGCGCAGCGGCGCCAGCAGCGCGTCCAGCGCGAAGGGATTGTCGGCACCGGGCCGGTAGGCCTCGGCGGGGCCACCGGCGGTGAGGGCGAGCAGCAGCGGCAGGCCCTCGATCCGCCGTCCCTCGCTCTCATAGGCGAGATAGAACATGCGGGTCAGCACCACGTCCTGCCATGTCTTGAGCAGCGGCGGGGTGGCGTACCACTGCACCGGGAACTGCAGCACCAGGCGATCGGCGGCGAGCAGGCGGGCCGCTTCACGGGCGCCGTCCGCCTCCATGTCGAGGCCGTGCGGGTAGTGTGCGGTCATGTCGACCACCTCGACTCGTGGCAGCCGCGCCGCCGCCGTGGCCAGCCGGGCATTGGCGCGGGAGCGGCCGGGGTCGGGGTGAAACAGCAGGATCAGCGTGTTGCCGGCGGGGGTGTCGCGCATGGTCGTCTCCGTGATGCGGTGTCGACGGCACGATGCGCGGCGCCAGAAAATCATTCCAATCGATTATAGATATAGCTAATTATTCGTCTGATGAATTTACGTTCGCTCGATCTCAACCTGCTGGTGGTGCTGGATGCGCTGCTCGACGAAGCCCATGTCGGGCGGGCCGCCGAGCGGATCGGCCTGTCGCAGCCGGCCGCCTCGGCGGCGCTCCAGCGCTGCCGCCACCTGTTCCGCGATGCGCTGCTGGAGCGCGGGCGCGGCGTCATGCGCCTCACCCCGCGGGCGCAGGCGCTGCGCGCGCCGCTGAAATCGCTGCTTGCCGAGGTGGCGGCGCTGGTCGATACCGCGCCGGTGCCGCTGCACGAACTGCGGCAGACGCTGCGCATCGTCATGACCGACTATCCGGCCCTGTTCGTGCTCGCCCCGCTCGCCGCCCGGCTGCGCGACACCGCGCCCGGCCTCGATCTGGTGGTGCAGCCCTGGCTCAGCGCCGACGCGGCGCGGCGCCAGCTGGCCGAGGGCAGCGCCGATCTCGCCATCTCGGTCTTCGCGCCCGGCGAGGATGGGCTCGGCTACGAGCACCTGCTCGACGAGCATTATGTGGTGGCGATGCGGCCGGACCATCCCGCCGCCGCCGGCTTCGATCGCTCGTGCTGGCTCGCCAGCCCGCACATCGTCGTCTCCGGACGCGGCGAGCGCACGACGCCGGTGGACGAGGAACTGGCGCGGCGCGGCCTTGCCCGGCGCGTCGGCCTGGTGGTGCCGGGATTCCAGATGGTGCCCATCCTGCTGCGCCAGACCGACATGATGGCGCTGCTGCCGTCGCGGGTCGCGGCGGCAGAAGCCGGGCTGGTCACCTTTCCGCCGCCGGTGCCGGTGCCGGGCTTTCCGCTGCACCTCGCCTGGCACCGGCGCCGCGACGGCGATGCCGGGCTGCGCCATGTCGCCGCCCTGCTCGTCGAGCTTCTGCGCACCACGCCGCCGATGGGCTGAGGCGGCTCCGGCGGCGTCAGCCCGCGGGGGCGGGGCGGGCCTCGCCGCGGCGGCCGGCGAGGGAGAGCAGCGCGCCGACCAGCGCCAGCCCGCCGGTGAGGACGACGATCGAGGTCCAGCCGCCATGTTCCCAGAACCAGCCGCCCATCGAGCCGGTGAGGCTGGAGCCGATATAGTAGAACAGCAGGTACAGCGAGGCGGCGTGTCCCTTGGACATGCCGGCCAGCGGGCCGACCGAGCTCGAGGCCACCGAATGGCCGATGAAGAAGCCGGTCGCCACCAGCGCCACCCCGCCGGCGATGGCCACCAGCGCGCCCGACAGCGTCAGCAGCACGCCCGCCAGCATGATCAGGAAGCCGGCGACCAGCAGCGGCCGGCGCCCGAAGCGGTCGGCGAGGCTGCCGGCCAGCGAGGAGGAGACGATGCCGAAGCCGAAGGCGAGGAACAGCATGCTCACCGCCGACGGGCTCAGCCCATAGGGGGCGCCGGACAGGCGGAAGGTGGCGTAGTTGAACAGCGTCACGAAGATGCTGGTGAGCACGAAGCCGATGGCATAGACGCGGATCAGCGCGCGATTGCGCAGGTGCCCGCCCCAGGCGGCAAGGTGGAAGCCGAGGCCGAGGCCCCGCTGCGGCTGGAAGTTGCGCGAGGGCGGCAGCAACAGCAGGAAGCCGATCGCCGAGGCGATGCACAGCGCCCCGAGCACCCCGAGCGCCACCCGCCAGGAGGCGAATTCGGTGGTCAGCCCCATGCCGACCCGCCCCATCATCGCGCCGAAGGCGGTGCCGCCAATATACAGCCCCATCGCCTTGCCGAGATGCCGGGGGGCGATCTCCTCCGCCAGATAGGCCATGGCCACCGCCGGCACGCCGCCGAGCACGAAGCCCTCCAGCGCGCGGGCGAGCAGCAGCGTCGGCCAGCTCGGCGCGAAGGCGGCGGCGAGATTGAACGCCGCCGCCAGCGCCATGGAGCCGAAGATCAGACCGCGCCGGCCGAGCACCTGCGAGAACGCGCCGGCCAGCACGATGGAGATCGCGAGCAGCCCGGTGGTGAGCGACAAGGCGAGCGAGCTCTGCGCCGGGCTGAGCGCGAAGCTGCGGGCGAAATCCGGCAGCAGCGGCTGCACGCAATAGATCAGCGCGAAGCTGGCGAAGCCGGCCAGGAACAGGGCGAGGCCGGCGCGGCGATAATCCGCCGTGCCCCGCTCGATCCAGGCCGGGGCCGCATCGAGGCCGATGCCGGCCGGCATCACCATGTCCGGCGCGGCGCGCAGGGCAGGGGTTGAGGGGGTATGGTCGAGGAAGGCGGGGGAGGCGGCAGCGGCGGGCGGTGACATCTGGGCAATCCGGGGCGATCCCTGTTTCGCCGCGGAGATAACCACGCAAGGGTCATCTGTCTAATATATGGAAATATCATTCTCCATATGTAATGGATATGGGATGGAGCTGCGCCACATTCGCTATTTCATCGCCGTCGCCGATGAACGGAACTTCACCCGTGCCGCCGCCCGGCTCGGCATCGGCCAGCCGCCGCTGAGCTTGCAGATCAAGGATCTGGAAGCGGAGATCGGCACCCAGCTGTTCCACCGGGTCGCCCATGGCGCCGAGCTGACGCCGGCCGGCACGGCGTTCCTCGCGGCGGTGCGGGCGATGCCGGACACCGCCGCCGCCGCCATCCAGGCCGCCCGGCGCGCCGCGCGCGGCGAGACCGGCGAGCTGAGCGTCGGGCTGACCGGCACCGCGGCGCTCAACCCGCTGTTTCCCGCCGCCATTCGCTCGTTTCGCCGCACCTATCCCGATGTCGAACTGAGGATCGTCGAGGCGAATTCGGTGGTGCTGCTGTCGAGCCTCGTCGAGGGGCGGCTCGACGTCGCCATCCTGCGCCCGGCAGAATCCGATCCGGAGGAACTGCGCGAGGAACGGCTGATCGACGAGCCGCTGGTGGCGGCGCTGCCCGCTGGCCATCCCGCCGCGCAGGACTATGGGGCAGCCGCTTCGCGCCTGCTGGATCTGGGCATGCTGAAGGAGGAGCCGTTCATCCTCACCCCGCGCTCGGTCGGCACCAGCCTGCACGATGCCGCGCTCGCCGCCTGCCGCGCGGTCGGCTTCGAGCCCCGGCTCGGCCAGCCGGCGCCGCAGATCGCCTCGATCCTGTCGCTGGTGGCGGCGGAGTTCGGCGTCTCGCTGGTGCCGGCCTCGCTGGGCGAGCTCAACGTGCCCGGCGTGGTGTTCCGCCGCCTGCGCGCGCCGGAGCCGCATGTCGGGCTGGTGGTGGCCTATCGCAGGCACCGGCCGCCGCAACTGGTGCTCAACTTCGCCAAAGTGGCGCGGGAGGCGCGGTCGACCCCGCCGCCGTGACGGGCTGCTCCCTGCGCCTCGAGCAACAGGCGTGCCGCGCGGGAGCGGGGGCAGCGCCTCAGGCTGCCGGCCGGCGTCGCCGCGGTGGGAACGGAGGGCCTCGTTTCGCCGTCGGCTGGTCGGTGCCGATGGGTTTGCCGCAGCGGGCGGCCGCGATTTCTCCTATGCTGCCGGCGGTGGCGCGCCCGCGTCGCCGTCCAGCCTTCGCCAGCCCGTGATGGCCCTTCCCATGATCCAAGCTGCTCCCCCAGGCGCGCCGGCGCCCGATCGTCGTCCCAACATCCTGCTGATCACCGCCGACCAGTGGCGCGGCGACCTGATGGCGCCTGGACGCCCGTTCGGCGGCCTGACGCCCAATCTCGACGCGCTGGCTGCCGCCGGCACCAGCTTCGCCAGCCATTATTGCCAGGTCTATCCCTGCGGTCCCTCGCGCGCCTCGCTCTACACCGGGCTCTACGCCCACAAGCACCGCTCGGTGGCGAACGGCATGCCGCTCGACGCCCGCCATCCGACCCTGTTCACCGAACTGCGCCGCGCCGGCTACCTGCCGACGCTGTTCGGCTATACCGACACCACGCTCGACCCGCGTGGCCGGGCGCCGCTCGATCCCGATCGCGGCACCTATGAGAATCTGTGCCCCGGCATCGCCGCCGGGCTGGTGCTCACCGAGCGGGCGACGCCGTGGCTGGCACAGCTGAAGGCGAACGGCTATCGGGTCGAGGATCCCGATGCGGGCCGCGAGGCGATCTTCGCCCAGCGCCGCTTCGGCGAGCCGGCGGTGTTCGCCGCCGAGCATTCCGAGACCGCCTTCCTCACCGACCGCTTCCTCGACTGGCTGGGCGTTGCCGGCAAGGCGCCGTTCTGTGCCCACCTGTCCTATATCGCCCCGCATCCGCCCTTCGGGGCGGCGGCTCCCTATCACCGTCTCATCGACCCTGCCGACATGCCGGCACCGGTGCGTGGTGCCGACGCTTCGGTCGAGGCGGGCCAGAGCCCGCTGATCGCTGCACTGATCGGTCAGATCGGTCTCTCTGCACACCTCATCGGCCTCACCGGACGCGCCGCCGAGATGGATGACGCCCTCATCCGGCGGATGCGCGCCATCTATGCCGGCCTTGCCCATGAGGTGGACCACCATCTTGGCCGAATCTTCCGGGCACTGCAGGAAAATGGCTTGTGGGACAATACCTTGATCGTCTTCACCGCCGATCACGGCGAGCAGCTCGGCGACCATTGGCTGCTCGGGAAGATCGGCTATTACGATCAGTCCGCCCATATTCCGCTGATCGTCTGCGACCCGCGCCCCGCTGCTGATAATGGACGAGGCAAGTTACTGGATTCGTTCACGGAATCGGTCGATCTGCTGCCCACCCTGCTGGAGGCTGCGGGCGTGCCGGTCCCACGCAATTGTGACGGCCGCAGCCTGCTCCCCCTCTGCGCCGGCAAGGCGCCTCCCGCCGACTGGCGCGATGCCGTGCAATGGAGCTTCCACTTCGGCGATATCGCCGAACGGCGCATGGAGCGCGCCCTTGGCCTGCCGACGCGGCATTGCCATTTACAGGTCATTCGAAGTAAATCATTGAAATATATTAGTTTTGCGGGGCTGCCGCCGGTGCTGTTCGACCTCGCCGCCGATCCCGCGGAACTGATGGATCGTGCCGCCGATCCCTCGGCGGCGCCGTTGCGGCTGGAGGGAGCCGAGCGGTTGCTTCGATTCCGTCAGCATCACGAGGAGGAAACCCTCACCGGTTATCTGGCGAAAGATGGGCGGTTTCATGAGGAGGTATCATGAGAGAGGGAAACGGCGTCAGTATGGCTTGGACGGTGAGTTGACGTCGCGGGTATCGAGGTTTGCCAGCGGTCACGGCAGTAGAATTAAATTAGAACTATTAAAATAAAGGTGGCGTCGCCTATTGCAATCTTCATAACTGGAATCGTTTAAAAGTAAGCATTAATATTTGTTTAGTTGACATGGATGGCTTAGGCGGCGGATAGGCAATCAGATCTTGTTCTGTCGGTGACTCCGATCCATGCCCGCCTCCGGTCTCTCGCCCGTCTTGCCCCGCCGCCGCGATGTACTCGGCCTCATGGCACTGACCGTGATCGGATGCCGTACATTCATCCGTCCGGCAGCCGCCGCGATCGCGCTGAAGGACGTCACCGGACATGAGGTGACGCTCGCCAGGCCGGCCTCCCGGATCGTGATTGGCGACGGACGCTTTCTGCTGGCGCTGGCGCTGATCCATCCCGATCCGGTCTCGCTCATCGCCGGCTGGCCGCGCGACGTCAACCGTATCGGCCGCGCCGCCTATGCGGCCTGGCAGGAAAAATTTCCTGCTATCAAGGACATACCGCAGACGTCTGCCGCCAATGCGGCGATTTCGGTGGAGCGGATCATCGCCGCACAGCCGGATCTCGCGGTGTTTTCACTCGGCGCCCAGCCCTCGGATGAGGAGCGCGCGCGGCTGGAGGCGGCCGGTATCCCGGTGGCGGTGGTCGATTTCTTCGTCAAACCGCTCGACAACATGGAAGCGAGCCTGCGCCTTATCGGCGGGGCGATCGGGCGCGAGGCGCAGGCGGAGGAGTTCATCGCCTTTCGCCGCGCGCGTTTCGATGTGGTACGCAGCCGCGTCGCCCAACTGCCGCCCGAGAAGAAGCCGCGCCTGTTCTTCGAGGCGCATGCGGCGATGACCGCCGATTGCTGCAACTCCCCCGGTCGTGGCAATATTGGCGAGGTGATCGAGGCGGTCGGGGCGACAAATATCGGCGCCACAGTGATTTCCGGCGCGTTCGGCAAGCTGAACCTTGAATATGTCATCGCACAGGACCCGCAGGTCTATGTCGCGACCGGCGGCAGCCACATGGAAGGCACCGCCGGCCTGTTGATCGGCCCGGAATACAGCGCGGAGCGGGCGCGGGAGACGCTGGCCGGCCTGATCCGCCGTCCCGGCTTCGAAGGCATGAGCGCGGTCCGCAACCACCGCGTCTACGGCCTCGCTCATCAGATGCTCAACTCGCCGCTCGACGTGCTCACCCTTGAGGTGCTGGCGCGCTGGGGGCATCCCGAGCTGTTCGCCGATCTCGATCCCGATGCAACCCTCGCCGAGATCAACGCGCGCTTCCTGGCCGTGCCCGTCACCGGGCCGAACTGGATTGCCCTCGACTGACCGCCTCTTCGCCCTCACGAAACGGAGACTTCCCATGCGCCTTGCCGCCCGGACCAGCCGATTCCTCGCCGCTCCCTCGCTCCGGGTGCTTCTGATGGGAACGGCGCTGCTCATCGGCGTCGGCGTGGCGCAGGCGGCGCCGGAATTCGTGCGCTGGGTGAAGCCGGGGCCGGGTGTCTATGAACTTGTCTACAGCGCGCCGATGAACCGGGTCTATGTCGCTTCCGCCGGCACCCGCGGCTCGACCGAGGCGAAGGTACTGGCGCTCGATCCCGTGACGCTGGAAACCAAGGAAACCATTGACTTCGGCTCGGAAGCCGCTTTCGGCCTCGGTATCAACAACACGACCAAGAAGCTCTATGCCACTCAAACCCGCATCGGTGCGGTGGCGGTCGTCGATCTCGCTAGCGGCAAGGTGGTGGCGACGGTGAAGAAGGGCGAGAAGGCGCATGTGCGCGAGGCGGTGGTCGATGAAGCGGGCAACCGCATCTATGTCTCAGTGATGGGCCGGGATGACGACAGCTCGGTGTGGATCATCGACGGTGCCACCGACAGTCTGGTCGGCAGCATCGACAATCTGCCGGGCAGCGTGACCGGCGTCGCCGTGGATCAGAAAGGCAACCGCCTCTTCGCCTCCGCGATGAAGAGCAACCAGGTACATGTGATCGACCTGGCGACCGGAAAGGTGGTCAAGAGCTTCGCTTCGGGCGGAGAGAGCGCGATCAATCTGGTCTATGACGCGAGCGGCGACCAGCTGTTCGTCGCGCATCAGGGATCCGGCGAGGTTGTGGTGCTCGATCCCAAGGATGGTTCGGTCATCAAGAACATCCCGACCGGTCCCGGCGCGCTCGGCGTCACCATCGATCCGGCGCGCAACCTCGTCTACGTCACCAATCGCGCCGGGGGCTATGTCACGCTGATCGATACCAAGACGCTGGAGCCGGTGGCGAATGTGGTGACGGGATCGATGCCGAACACCGTCGCCGTCGATCCGGCGACCGGCAATGCCTATGTCACCAACAAGTCGAAGACCACCCCGCGCCCGCGACCGGCCCAGCCGCCGGCGGCTGCGTCAGCTCCGGGGGCGACGCCGGTCGCGGCTGCGCCGGCCGGCGCCGTTCCGGGTGCTGGCGGCCCCGGCGGGCGTCCGGTGCCGATGGTCGATCCCTTCGGTGATACCGTCGCCGTGATCAAGCCGTGACACGCCGGCCGTGACCAAAGCCTTGGTGATGAAAACCCCGGAGATGACGGGCGAGGGGAGCGGTGCTGTTGCGCCCGATGCCGCGCTCTCGTCCTTCGTTCTCGTCGGTGCCGACGAAACGGTGGTGGCAAATGGCTGCCGGCCGATTCCGGCGGTGGCCGGAGCGTCTCTGGCGCGGCGGGTCTCCGAGGCGCTGGAAGACGCCGTGGCGGTGGTGGGTGCACTGCCCTATGAGCGCCTGCAACCGGCGCACCTCCTGAGGCCGACCGAATGGTCGCGTCTGCCGCAGCGTTCCACGGCGCGGGCATTCGGTCCGCCGGCACTGCTGCGCAGCTGTCCGGTGCCGCATTGGCAGGTGACGGCGGAGCCTTCCCTTGCCGCGTACCGTGCCTCGGTCGCCGAGGCGCTGCGGCAGATGGAGCGCCGGCCCGAGCTGCGCAAGGTGGTGCTTTCCCGGGCGCTCCGCGTATCGGGTGACCGTCCGATAGATCCCCGGGCGCTGCTCTGCCGCCTCGCCGAGGATCCGGCCGCCACCGCGTTCTGCGTGCCGCTGCCATCAGCGGACGGCACCGGCCGCCTGCTGTTGGGGGCGACGCCGGAATTGCTGGTCTCGCGGCGGGGCGACCAGGTGATCTCGCATCCGCTGGCAGGTTCCGCCCGCCGCTCGTCGGATCCCGGCCGTGATCGTGATGCAGCCGAAAGACTGGCCGCCTCGACCAAGGATGGCCGCGAGCACAGGGAGGTGGTAACCGCCATACTCGACCTGCTGGCGCCGTATTGCCGCGAGCTCGGCACGCCCGAAGGCACACAGCTGGTCTCGACGGCCAGCATGTGGCATCTCGGCACGCGGATCGTCGGCCGGCTGCGCGACCCGGCGTCGTCGAGCCTTGAACTCGCCGCTCTGCTTCACCCGACCCCGGCGGTATGCGGCACGCCGCGCGATGCCGCGGCCGAACTCATCGCCGAGATCGAGGGCCATGATCGCGGCTTCTATGCCGGAGCCGTCGGCTGGTGCGACACGGCGGGCGACGGTGACTGGTATGTCGCCCTGCGCTGCGCCGAGATTTCCGGCGGTGAGGCGCGGCTGCATGCCGGGGCCGGCATCGTGCCCGGATCCGATCCGGTGGCGGAAGGTGACGAGACGGCTGCGAAATTCGCCGCCATGCTGCGCGCGCTCGGGATCGACGAGGCCATCGCCTTCGAGGGAGCCGCCGCGTGATCCCGCTGCTGCAACCCTTTCCGCCGGATGTCGCCGAGCGCTACCGGCAGGCCGGGCATTGGCGCGGTGAGACCTTCCCCGGCATGCTGCGGCAGTTGGCGTCGCGTTATTCGTCGCGGACGGCGGTGGTCGGCGGCGAGCAGCGCTGGAGCTATGCCGAGCTCGCCGACCGGGCCGAGCGGGCGGCCGCGGGCTTTCTCGCACTGGGGCTGAAACCCGGTGATCGGGTGGTGGTACAGTTGCCGAACATCCCCGAATTCCTATCGGTGGTGTTCGGTCTTTTCCGTGCCGGGTTGATACCGGTCTATGCGCTCCCGGCGCATCGGGCGGTCGAGGTCGTGCATTTCGCCCGCACGGCCGAGGCACGCGGCTATGTGATCGCCGAGCGGCACGAAGGTTTTGATTATCGCGATCTCGCCGAGGAAGTCCGCCGTCAGGTGCCGGCCCTCGACACGGTGGTGGTGGTCGGCGAGGCCGGGCCGTTCACGTCCTTTGCCGGGCTTGATGGCACTGCGGCGCCGCCGCCGGGCGATCCCGATCCGTCATCGGTCGCCTTTCTCCAGATTTCCGGCGGGAGCACCGGGCTTTCGAAGCTGATCCCGCGCACGCATGACGACTACATCTACAGCTTCCGCGCCAGCGCCGAGATCTGCGGCCTGACGCCCGACAGCGTCTATCTGGCGGCGCTGCCGGTGGCGCATAATTTCCCGATGAGCTCGCCGGGCGTGTTCGGCGTGCTCTATGCCGGCGGCACGGTGGTCATGTCGCCGTCGCCGAGCCCGGAGGCGGCTTTCCCGCTGATCGCGCGCGAGAAGGTCACCATCACCGGCCTGGTGCCGCCACTCGCCCTATTGTGGATGCAGGCGGCGCAGAAGGGGACCCACGACCTGTCCAGCCTCGAGGTGCTGCAGGTCGGCGGTGCCAAGTTCATGCCGGAGGCCGCGCGTCGGGTGCGCCAGACGCTCGGCTGCACGCTGCAGCAGGTGTTCGGCATGGCGGAGGGATTGGTCAATTATACCCGCCTTGACGACGCGGAGGAGATCATCGTCTCCACGCAGGGGCGGCCGATCAGCGAGGATGACGAGGTGCTGATCCTCGACGATTCCGGCCAGCCGGTGCCGGAGGGCGAGGTCGGCAACCTGCTGGCGCGCGGGCCCTACACCATCCGCGCCTATCACAATAATGACGGCGCCAATGCGCGCTCCTTCACCCCGGACGGCTTCTACCGCACCGGCGACATGGTGAAGCGCACGCCGGAGGGGAATCTCGTCGTGCAGGGCCGTGCCAGCGACCACATCAACCGCGCGGGCGAGAAGATTTCCGCCGAGGAGATCGAGGACCATCTTCTGGCGCATCCGAGCGTGTTCGATGCCGCCGTGGTGTCGCTGCCGGACGAGTTCCTCGGCGAGCGCAGTTGCGCCTTCATCATCGCCCAGGGAGAAAAGCCCAAGGCATCGGCGCTGAAGTCGTTCATGCGCACGCGCGGGCTTGCCGATTTCAAGGTGCCGGACCAGATCGTCTTCGTCCCGGCCTTCGAGACCACGGCGGTCGGCAAGGTGAGCCGCAAGGAGTTGCGCGCTGCGCTGCGCCGCCAGTTCCTCGCCGAACAATCGGCCGTGCCGCCCGGAGAATGACGATGTCTCAAAAGCCGGGACTGCCCCGTATCGCCTCCTATGCGTTGCCGACACCGGCCGAGTTGCCGGCTTCGCGCGCGCCATGGGTGCTGGCGCGCGAGCGGGCGGCGCTGCTGATCCACGACATGCAGGGCTATTTCGTTGCCGCGTTTGCTTCCGCCGAGGCACCGATCGCGCCTGCCATCGCCCATATCGCCGCGCTGGCGGATGTGGCGCGTGCCGCCGGGATACCGGTGTTCTATACGGCGCAGGAGGGCAACCAGGATCGGCGCGATCGCGGCCTGCAGGCCGATCTCTGGGGGCCGGGCATGAGCGCGGCGCCGGAGCACCAGCCGATCATCGCCGAACTGGCGCCGAAGCCGGGCGACTTCGTGCTGGTGAAGCACCGTTACAGCGCCTTCCAGCGCTCCAACCTGGAGACGCTGATGCGCGTGCGCGGCCGCGACCAGCTCATCATCACCGGCATCTATGCCCATATCGGCTGTCAGCTCACCGCCGCCGACGCGTTCATGCGCGATATCGAGCCGTTCTTCGTTGCCGACGCGCTCGCCGATTTCTCCCGGGCGAAGCACGAGGCCGCGCTCAGCTATGTCGCTTCAACCTGTGGCATCGTCACGCCCGCCGCCGCGCTGATGGAGGCGCTGCGATGATCGATCCCACCCAGATCCGCCGTATCGCCGAGCCAAGCGGGCCGCTGACGCTGGAGCGCATGCGCCGCGACATTGCTGCGATGCTGCATGAGGATCCCTCCGAGATTGGCGCGGACGACAGCCTCCTCGATCTCGGCCTCGATTCCATGCGGGCGATGAACTTGGTGCTGCAATGGAGCCAAGGCGGGCTTGATCTCGAATTCTCCGAATTCGCCGAAGACCCGACTCTCGCGGGCTGGTGGACCATCGTCGCACGGCGACAGGCGCAGCGTGGCTGATCGCAATGCCGGTATCGCCCGATAGCCCCGGCTGGCCGCTGACCGAGGCGCAGAGCGGCCTGTGGTATGCGCAGCGGCTCGATCCGGCCAATCCGCTGTTCAATACCGGCCAGTATATCGAACTCACCGGCGCGCTGGACCTCGACGCCTTCCGGTCTGCCGTGGCGACGGCGGTGGAGGAGGCCGAGGCGCTGGCACTGTGCATGGTCGACGCTGTCGATGGCCCGCGCCAGCGTCTCGACCCCGCCCGGCGGCCACAGTTGGAGGTGATCGACCTCTCGGATGCGGTCGATCCGCTCGCCGCCGCCGAGGCCGACATCGCCCGCGACATGGCGACTCCGACCGATCCGACGCGGAATCCGCTCGCGGCCGAGCGCCTGTTCCGCCTCGGCCCGGAGCGCTTCGTCTGGCAACAGCGCATCCATCACCTCGCCATCGATGGCTACGGCATGATCCTGCTCACCCAGCGGGTAGCGGATCTTTACAACGCAGGCCGGCGTGGCTCCGCAGCAGGGCCGGCATTGACGGGGCTCGACGCGGTGCTGACCGAGGACGCCGCCTATCGTGCCTCGGACAAGCGCAAGGCCGATGCGGCCTACTGGCGCGAAGCCTTTGCCGGCCAGCCGGAAGTGGCGAGCCTCGCGGCGGGTGCGCCGGTGAGCGCTTTCAGCTTCCACCGCAAGGCGGTGGAGATCGATTCGTCCGCCATCTCCCGCCTGCACGCCCTGGCGCAGGAAAGCGCCATTCCCTGGCCCGATCTCCTTACCGCCTTCTGCGCGCTCTATTGCCAGCGCCATACCGGCACGGCGGAAGTGGTGCTCGGGGTGCCGCATATGGGCCGGCTCGGCAGCAAGGCGGCGCGGGTGCCGGCGATGCTGATGAACGTACTGCCGCTCCGGGTGGCGCCGGCGCGGGAGGCGACGCGGGCGGATTTCCTCGCCTCGGTGGCACGCAGCCTAATCAAGGCCCGCCGCCATGGCCGCTATCGCAGCGAGCAGCTGCGCCGCGATCTCAAGCTGATCGGTCGTCAGCGCCGCCTGCACGGGCCGTTGGTCAACGTGCTGCCCTTCGACGAGACGCCGCATTTCGAAGGGCTCGATGCCCGTCTGGAGGTGCTGAGCGCCGGGCCGGTGGACGACATCACTTTCACCTTCCGTGCGCATGGCGCCAAGGGGTTGCGGCTCGAAATCGATGCCAATCCCGATCTCTATTCCGCCGACGCGGCGCTCGCTCATGCCCATCGGCTCAAGGCCTTCATCGCGGCGGCGCTTACGGCCGAGCGGCTCGACGCGGTGCCGACCGCCACGCCCGAAGAGGCGCGCCGTCATCTGGTGGAGATGAACGCCACCGCGCACGAGGTGCCGGATGTCACGCTTGTCGACCTGATCGAGGCGACCATGCGCCGGCAGCCGCAGGCGCCGGCCGTGCGTTTCGACGGCATCGAACTCAGCTATGGTGAACTCGACCGGCGCAGCGCCGCGCTTGCCGGGCGGCTGGCGGAGGCGGGCGCCGGGCCGGGTGGCATCGTCGCGGCGGCCCTCCCGCGGTCGCTCGAGCTGATCGTGGCGCTGGTGGCGGTTCTCAGGGCCGGCGCCGCCTATCTGCCTCTCGACCTCGCCCATCCCGACGAGCGGCTCGCCCGCATTCTCGGCTCGGCCAAGCCTTGTGCCGCCCTCGCTCTCGGAAGCGATGCGGGTCGGTTGCGGCCGCATGTGGCCGTGCTCACGCCGGATGCCTGGCCGATCGCACCCAGAAGCCCGCTGCCGAGGCCGCCCGAGCCCGGCGATGCGGCGTATGTCATCTACACTTCCGGCTCCACCGGCGAGCCGAAGGGGGTGGTGATCGAGCACCGCGCCATCGTCAACCGCCTCGCATGGATGCGGCAGCATTACGGCATCGGGCCGGATGCGCGCATCGTGCAGAAGACGCCGGCCACCTTCGATGTCTCCGTGTGGGAGTTCTTCCTGCCGCTCATTTCCGGCGCGCTGCTGGTGGTGGCGCCGCCCGAGGCGCATCGCGATCCCGTGGCGTTGGTGCGGCTGTTCCGCACCGAGAAGGTGACGATCGCGCATTTCGTACCTTCCATGCTGGCAGCTTTCCTTGCCGAGCCCGCGGCGCGGGGGCTGGAACTGCGGCAGGTCTTCTGCTCCGGCGAAGAATTGCCGGCCGATCTGCGCGATCGCTTCCATCGCACCTTGAACGCCGAACTGCATAATCTCTATGGACCGACCGAGGCGGCGGTAGATGTCAGCTACTGGCCGGCAAGCGCCGACGACCGCGCCCGGCCGGTGCCGATCGGCTTTCCGGTATGGAACACCCGCCTCTATGTGCTCGACGAGGCGATGCGTGCGCAGCCGCCGGGCGTACCGGGCCATCTGTTCCTTGCCGGGGTGCAGTTGGCGCGCGGCTATCTCGGCCGCCCGGACCTGACCGGCGAGCGCTTTCTCGACGATCCCTTTGTGCCAGGCGAGCGCATGTATCGCTCGGGCGACCTCGCCTATTATCGGCCGGACGGGGCGGTGGTGTTTCTCGGCCGCTCTGATCACCAGATCAAGATCCGTGGCCTGCGCGTCGAACTCGGCGAGATCGAGGCGGCGATCATGCAGAGCGGGTTGGCCCGGCAATGTGCCGTCATCGCTTCCCTCGATGCGGTGGGCGCGCAGCGTATCCTTGCCTACCTCGTCGGCGTCGCGGATGTGGCGGCTGTGCGCGAGCGGCTGGCGGCGCGCTTGCCGGACTATATGGTGCCTTCCGCCTTCATCGTGCTCGACGCGCTGCCGGTGACGGCGAACGGCAAGCTCGACCGCGCGGCGTTGCCGGCGCCGGAATTTTCCGCCACGCAAGGGCGCTCGCCGGAGACGCCGAGCGAGCGGCTGGTCGCGGGACTGTTCCGCGAGGTGCTGGGGCTGGCCGCCGAACCTTCGGCCGAGGATGATTTTTTCGCGCTGGGCGGCGATTCGCTGCAGGCGGTGGCGCTGCTGCTGCGGCTGCGCGAGGCCGCGGGGTGGGATCCCGGTCTCGGCGCGCTTTTCGCCGCACCGAGCGTGGCGAGCCTGGCGGCGGCGCTGGACGAGCAGGGTGCGCCGGCTGATTTCGGCCTTGAGCCGATCGTTCGGCTCACGGAGGGCGATCCCGATCTGCCGCCGCTCTTCGCCATCCATCCGGCCGGTGGACTTTCCTGGTGTTATGGCGGCCTCGCGCGGATGCTGGCGCCGCGCCGGAGCGTCTACGGCCTGCAGGCGCCGGCACTGTCGCCGGACCAGCCTTTGCCGCCAAGCCTCGCCGATCTCGCCGCCGACTATTCCGGACGTATCCGGGCGGTGCGGCCGAACGGCCCCTATCATCTCCTCGGCTGGTCGGTCGGCGGCATCCTCGCACAGGCGGTTGCGGTGGAACTGCGCCGGCAGGGCGTCGAGGTTGGCGTCGTGGCGCTGCTCGACGCCTATCCGAGCGATTGCTGGCGTGCGGAACCAGAACCCGCGCCCGACGCGGCGCTGAAGGCCTTGCTGGCGATTGCCGGCCATGATCCCGATCGTCTGCCTGGGCTGGCCCTTAGCCGCGCCTCGGTCGTCGCCTTCCTGCGCGCCTCCGACAGCCCGCTCGGCATGCTCTCCGATGCCGCTCTCGACGGCGTGGTACGGGTGGTCGCCGGCAATAATCGGCTGGTGCGTGGCCACCACCATGCCGGTTTCGACGGCACGCTCACTTTCTTCCGCGCCGCTTTGGACCATGAGGGACGCGATCTCACGCCTTCCAAATGGGCACCCTATGCCGCCCATATCGACGTCATCGACATAGCAAGCCTGCACGCGCATCTCACCGGTCGGGAGGCGAGCGCCGCCATCGCGCCGGTGCTGGCTGCCGCACTGGCCACCTGCGAGCAAGCGAAGGAAAACACATGCGCGACAATGGCCTCAGGGGACGCATCGCCTTCGTCACCGGCGCGGGCGGAGGTATAGGTAGGGCGGTCGTCCGGCTGCTGGCGGAGGAAGGCGCGCGCGTCGTCGCCACCGATCACGATGCCGCGCTGCTGGCGCCCATCGTCGAGGAGTTCGGCGCCGGGGTGCGGACGGAACTTCTCGATATGCGCTCCACCGAGGCGGTGGAGGCCGTGGTCGCGCGCATCGAGGCGGAGGAGGGGCCGATCGATCTCGGTGCCAGTGTCGCCGGCGTGCTGTCCTGGCAGACGGTGGTCGAGACCTCCGACGATGAATGGGACCGGGCGTTCGACGTCAACACCAAGGGCGTATTCCGCCTCGGGCGGGCGCTGGCTCGCCGCATGCAGCCGCGCCGGCGCGGGGCCTTGGTGACGGTGGCCTCCAATGCGGCCGGGGTACCACGCCACGCCATGGCCGCCTATGCGGCTTCCAAGGCGGCGGCGGCGATGTTCACCCGCTGCCTCGGGCTCGAACTCGCCCCGCACGGCATACGCTGCAACATCGTGGCGCCGGGCTCGACACTGACGCCGATGCAGACCGGCATGTGGGCGGATGACGATGGTGCGAGCCAAGTCATTGCCGGAGCACCGGAAATCTTCAAGGCCGGCATCCCGCTCGGCAAGCTGGCGACGCCGGAGGACGTGGCGGAGGCGGTGGTGTTCCTGCTCTCCGCCCGCGCCGGGCACATCACCATGTCCGACCTCTATGTCGATGGCGGCGCTACCTTGAGGGCATGAGATCAGCCGCCCGGCGCCGAGCCATCCCTGACCGCGTCGACCATCACCTGCACGAAGCCGTGCGAGCAGCGCTCGACACGGGCCTCTACGCCATATACGCCGGCCAGCATCGCCGGGGTGATGGCCTGGGCCGGCGCGCCGTCGGAGACAATATGTCCCTGAGATAAAACGACAATCCGGTCGCACCAGCGGGCGGCGAGGGCGATGTCGTGCAGCACTACCACCACCACGATGCCCCGCTCGCGGGCGACCTCGCCGGCCAGCTTCATCACGGTGAGCTGGTGGCGGATGTCGAGCGCGCTGGTGGGCTCGTCGAGCAGCAGCACCCGGGGCTGGCGCACCAGGCATTGGGCGAGACCCGCGAGCTGACGCTGGCCGCCGGAGAGCTCGTCGAGGCCGCGCATGGCGAGATCCGCAATGCCGAGACGGCGCAGCACGGCGAGAGATTTCTGTTTTGGATCAGGGTCTTGCGCGGAAGGTGTCGACTGCAGCGCGCTCAGCGTCGCTTCGAACACCGAGAGCGAGACGCGCGGCGGCAGCGTCTGCGGCATATAGGCAACCTCGCGCGCATAGCTGGCCGGATCGAGGCCGGACAGCTCGCGGCCATCGAGCCGGATCGAACCGCGGGATGGAATCAGCCCGGCCATGGCGCGCAGCAAGGTGGTCTTGCCGGCGGCGTTCGGTCCGACCAGTGCGGTGACCGATGAGGCCAGAATGCCGCTCAAGTCCAGCCCGTCGATGATCCGGCGCGCGCCATAGCCGACGGCGAGGCCGGCGAGGTCCAGTCGCGAGGCGGCCGCCATCACAACCGCTCCCGCCGCGACAGGACGAGTGCTATGAAGAAAGGTATTCCGATAAGGGAGGTGACGATGCCGACCGGCAGCAGCGTGCCGGGCACGATCAGCTTGCTGGCGACGGAGGCGAGCGACATCAGCCCGGCGCCGGTCAGCGCGCTCGCCGGCAGGTGGAAGCGGTGATCCTCGCCGACCAGCAGCCGGGAAATGTGCGGAGCGACCAGCCCGATGAAGCCGATGGTGCCGACGAAGGCGACGCAGGTGCCGGCGAGCAGGCTCACCCGCAGCAGCGAGGCGAAGCGCAGGCGGCCGAGCGCGATGCCGAAGCTGCGCGCCCGGTCCTCGCCGAGGCGCAGCGCGGTCATCCGCCAGCTGTCGCGCAGGGCGAAGGGCACGACGATGGCGAGCACCACCGCCAGCACGCCGAGCTTGGCCCAGGTGGCGCGGGCGAGCGAGCCCATCGACCAGAACACCAGCTGCTGCAGCGCTTCCTGGCTGGCGACGAACTGCACCAGCGCCACCAGCGCATTGAAGGTGAACACCATGGCGATGCCGAACAGCACCAGCGTCTCCACCCCGGTGCCGCGCATGCGGGCGAGCGCCTGCAGCAGCAGCACCGAGCCGAAGGCGAGCAGGAAGGCGAAGAGCGGCAGGTTCCAGTTTCCCGGCAGGCCGGGAATGGCGAGGCCGAGCACGATGGACAGCGCGGCGCCGAAGGCGGCGGCAGAGGAGACGCCGAGGGTGAAGGGGCTGGCCAGCGGGTTGTTGAGGATGGTCTGCATCTCGGCGCCGGCAAGCGCCAGCGCCGCGCCCACCAGCACCGCCATCAGCGCCGCCGGCAGCCGCACCTCCCACACGATGACCCGGGTGCCGGCATCGGCGGCGGCGGGATCGAGCAGGGTCTGGATGACGGTGCCGATCGACAGGCCGGAAGGGCCGGTGGCGATGTCGACCAGCATCCCAACCGCCATGATGGCGAGCAGGCCGGCGAGAAGGGCGAGCCGCCGGCGCTGGCGGCGGGCGTAGGCATCGATGGTGTCGCCGAGGGTTGCGCTGCCAAGATTTGCGCTGCCAAGATTTGCGCCGCCAAGAGCTGCGCCGCCAATTGCCGCGGGGGGCGGCGTGTGCGGGAGGCTCTGCCCCGGCGGGGCCTGCGGCGACAATCCGGTCATATCCGTCCCACTTGGCCTCGCCCTTGGCCTCGCCCTCGCCGCATTGCGCGACGCTGCGGGCCATGGGGCGCGGGCGGCCGGGTATCGCGGCGGCGAACCCGGTTCATGCCCGAGCCGTTCGGGCCGGTCAAGCTTCTGGTCCCATTGGATAAATTAGAATCGTTTCAGTGTTGTCGGCCTTGCTTGCAATGGCCGGGCGGTGGTTTAGATGCCCGAGGCGGATCGGCGGAGGCGAATGAGGCGGATGCAACCGGGCATCGTCATCGAGGACAGTTGCTGGTTCGACCTCGCGCCGTCTGGCGGCGGGGCGCCCTATCGCATCTTCCTGGCCCTGCCCAAGGGGCCGGCACCGCCGGGAGGCTTCCCGGTGCTCTATCTGCTCGACGCCAATGCGAGCTTCGCGACGCTGGTGGAGGCGCAGCGGCGCGGTGCCGAGCGGCCGGCCGGGACCGGCATCGGCCCGATGGTGCTGGTGGGCATCGGCCACCCGGCCGAAGGCCTCTATGACCGCGCGCGGCGGACCTTCGACTACACCGGCGGGCCGGGCCGCGAGGCGCCGGGCGACGCCGGCATGGCGGGCAGTGCCGCCGCCGCGGCCGGCGCCACCGGGGGGCGCGACGGCTTCCTGGCCTTTCTCCTCAATCAGCTGAAGCCGGCGATCGCGGCGCGGGCGCCGGTCGATGCCGGGCGGCAGGTGGTGGTCGGCCATTCGCTGGCCGGCGGCTTCGTGCTCGACGTATTCGGCCGCGACAGCGCGGCCTTCGCGGCCTATGTGGCGATCAGCCCGTCGATCTGGTGGGATGAGGCCCGGCTGCTCGCGGGACTGTCGCAGCTGCGCGGAGCGCCGCGGCTCTCCATCATCGTCGGCGAATGGGAGCAGCAGCTGGCGCCCTGGCTCAAAGGGCGGCCGGGCGCTGAGGCGATCGCCGAGCGGCGCGCCCGCCGGGCGATGGTGCACCGGGCGCGGGCCTTCGTCGAACAGGCACGGGCGGCACTTGCCGGGCGCGGCGCAGCCGAGTTCGAATGCCTGGCCGGCGAGGACCATGCCTCGGTGGTGGCGCCGGCGCTGACGCGGGCCTTGCGATTCGCGCTCGCCGATGCCGATGGGTAAGGTGGCCGGCGCGGCGGGCTGGTCGCCAAACTGTGATCGCCGCAGATGCCGCGCCGCAAGCGGCGCGCTGGATTTGCGCGCCTTCCTGGCCATGACGGCGATTTCCCGGCAGCCAAAACGGCTTTAAGGAGAGCGCGCCCAATCGCGGAGCCCCGAGATGCCGAATTCCGATCTGTCCAGCCTCGATGCGCCCGCCGGCTCTCCCCCTCCGCCGGCGCTGGCGGCGCTGATCATCGCCGCCGGCGCGGCGGCGACGCTCGCCGGCGCCTGGTTCTTCCAGCTGGTGATCGGGCTGGCGCCGTGCCCGCTCTGCCTGGAGCAGCGGCTGCCCTATTACGCGGCGGTGCCGCTGGGGCTGGTGGTGGCGATGGTGGCGCGGCAGGGCCATCCGCGGCTGGCGCGCGCGGGGGTGATGCTGCTCGGCCTGCTGATGCTGATCGGCTTCGGGCTGGCGCTCTACCATGCCGGTGTCGAATGGCACTGGTGGCAGGGGCCGACCGCCTGCTCCGGCGGCGCGCCGGCCACCTCGGCCAATCTTTTGCAGGATCTTCAGCAGGCGCGGGTGGTGCGCTGCGACGAGGCGCCGTGGCGCTGGCTCGGGCTGTCGCTGGCCGGCTGGAACGTGCTGATCGCCGCCACCCTGACGCTGGTGGCGGCGTGGGGCGTGAGCCGGCGGGCCTGACCCGGCCGCGAAGGGCCGGCATCCGCCGGCCTCACGGGTCGAGTTCGGTATCCCAGTAGAGATAATCGACCCAGCTTTCATGCAGGTAGTTGGGCGGGAAATGCCGGCCGTTCTGATGCAGATCGAACACCGCCGGCTGGAACGGCTTCTGGCGCGGCACCATCCTCGCCTCCGCCGGCATCAGGCTGCCCTTGCGCAGATTGCAGGGCGAGCAGGCCGCGACCACGTTCTCCCAGGTGGTCTGCCCGCCGCGCGAGCGGGGGATGACGTGGTCGAAGGTGAGGTCCTCGCGCGAATCGCAATACTGGCAGGTGAAGCGGTCGCGCAGGAAGACGTTGAAGCGGGTGAAGGCCGGCTGGCGCGACGGGCGGATGAAGCTCTTGAGCGAGACGACGCTCGGCAGCCGCATCTGGAACTGCGCGCTGGAGACCTGCCGTTCGTAATATTCGACGATGTTCACCCGATCGAGGAACACCGCCTTGATGGCGTCCTGCCACGACCAGACCGAGAGGGGGTAATAGCTCAACGGGCGGTAATCCGCATTGAGCACGAGGGCGGGCCAGGCACCTGGAGACAAAGTCGCCGTCAAGCACTTGCTCCTCTACCGGAGCGACTCACGACGGCTCGGCGCCGTGGGACGCACGGCGATAGTCTATAGGTAGCGTGTCAGTCTTGTGAAGCACCGCAATGCGGCACCGGCTTCACGAATGGCGCCGGCGGGGACGCCGGCCGGGCTTAGCGGAGCGGCGGCAGGCACTCGGCCAGGAAGGCACCGCCGAGCAGCAGGCCCTCGCTGTCGATGCCGTGGCCGAGGCCGCGCGCCAGATGCCCGCGCACCGGGACGCCGGCGGCCTTCAGGCTCTCCAGCGCGCGCGGCAGCGCCTGCGGCGGGATGACCTCGTCGGCATCGCCATGGATCAGCAGCACCGGCGGGCGGCTGGCGATCACCGAGCCGGCAATGTCGCCGGCGCGGCCTTGCGGCACCGCGTGCAGGCCGGAATAGCCGAGGATGCCGGCCAGCGTCTCGCGCCGGGCGAGGCCGGTGTGCAGCGCCATCATCGTGCCCTGGCTGAAGCCGACCAGCGCCAGCCGGCCGGGCGGCAGGCGGTGGCGGGCAAGCTCGGCGTCGAGGAAGGCGTCGAGCGCGGCATGGGCCGACTGCACGCCGGCCCAGCGCTCGCGGTCGTTGCGCTCGACATAGGCGAACCACTGGCGGCCGACCGGCGCGATGCCAAGTGGCTCGGGTGCGTGCGGCGAGACGAAGGCGGTGCGCGGCAGCTTCTCGCCCCACAATTCGCCGAGATCGATGAGATCGCGCCCGTCGGCGCCATAGCCGTGCAGCAGCACCACCAGCGAATCGGGGGCGCCGCCGGATCGGGGGGAAAGGCGCGGGCCGTCGAGGAGGGGCGTGGCGGCCATGGCGAGGCTCAGTTGGTGGCGTCGTCGCCGCGGCCCGTGCCGGCGACCTTGGGGCTGGCGCTGTGGTTCAGCAGCGTGTCGATGCGCGAGCGCTCGCCATCGAAATCGGCGAGGACCTTGCCGTCGAGCGCGCGGCCGCGCGGCAGGCGCACGCGCATCGGATCGACGAAGCGGCCGTTCACCAGCACCTCGTAATGCAGGTGCGGGCCGGTGGAGAGGCCGGAGGAGCCGAGATAGCCGATGAGCTGGCCCTGGCGCACGCGCACGCCCTCGCGGATGCCCTTGGCGAAGCCGGACTGGTGCGAGTAGGTGGTCACATAGCCGTTGGCGTGCTGGATTTCCGTGTGGCGACCATAGCCCGAGCTCCAGCCGGCCTTCTTGATGATGCCGTTGCCGGCGGCATAGATCGGCGTGCCGACGCGATCGGCCCAATCCACGCCGGAATGCATGCGCGAGAAGCCGAGGATCGGGTGGCGGCGCATGCCGAAGCCCGAGCGCAGCGTGCCGCCGGCGATGGGCTTGCGGACCAGGAACTTCTTCGCGCTCTTGCCGGTCTCGTCATAGAAATCGAGCACGTTGTCGTCCGGCGTCTGGTAGCGGTAGTAGCGCCGCTCCTCGCCGCCGACGGTGAGGCCGGCATAGAGCACACCGGCGGTGCCGCCGCCCTCTTCGGGATCGAACAGCACCTCGAAGCTGTCGCCCGCCCGCACCCGGCGCTGGAAGTCGATGTCGAAGGAATAGATGCGGATCAGGTTCTCGACCACCGGGCGCGGCACGTCGTGCCGCAACGCGGTCTCCCAGATGCTCTCATAGAGCGTGATGCCGCCGCGCCCGCCGCTCTCCTCGTCGGCATCGTCGGAGGGCATGTCGGCGACCTCGACCTCGTTGGGCTCCTCCACGGCGAGGAAGGTACCCATGTCGGAGAGCGCGATGGTGCCCTCATGGCCCTGATCGCTGAACACGCCGACGCGCAGCGGCACCGAGGCGCCGGCCGACGGATCGAGCAGCACCCGCAGCCTCAGGCCGGGGGTAAGCTGGCCGCGCAGCTCCGGCGTGGCGAAGGCGGCGGCGGCGGCCTTGGCGGAAACCTCGGCGACCCCGAGATCCTTGAGGATGGAGGCGATGCTGTCGCCCTTCTTGGTGACGACGGCGCGTTCGGTCCACTCATTGCCGCCGGAGGCTTCGGTGGCAGACTTGCCGAAGGCGCTCATATTGTCCGGCGTGTTCGCCTGTGCCGCCGGGTCGGCCGGGGCATTGGCGGGAGCATAGCCGAGGGCGCCGCCGCCGAAGCTCGCCAGCGCCGGCACCGCAGCTTCGGTGAGCGGCATGCTGAACTCGGCGGTTTCCCGCACCTTCATCAGCACGTCTTCCATCGGCAGCTCGGCCGCGAACTTCGTCGAGGGCGGCAGGCTGGCGAGGTCGCGCATCG
Source organism: Ancylobacter sp. 3268 (assembly GCF_031456575.1). Taxonomy (NCBI): domain Bacteria; kingdom Pseudomonadati; phylum Pseudomonadota; class Alphaproteobacteria; order Hyphomicrobiales; family Xanthobacteraceae; genus Ancylobacter; species Ancylobacter sp. 3268. Next base: position 44,088 of record NZ_JAVDUX010000011.1, on the reverse strand, counting down.
TCAGGGTGAGCTCGCCGGTGGGCTCGGCCTGCGGCGTGTCGTCGCCCTGGTCGTCCGAGGAGGTGTCGGCGATCAGCTTGGCCGGGTTGAAGCGCGGCACGTCGGACGAGACCGAGGTGACCGACTGGGCGAGATTGGTGTTCACCCGCGTCACCGCCCGCACCTTGATCACCTCGCGGTCGCCATCCTTGGTGGTGGTGGACAGGCGCAGGGTCTGGCGGGCGTTGAAGCTCTCATTGATGATCGACATGCGGTCGCCCTTGCGGGCGACGTTGGACGGCCGCTCGCCGGCGGCCAGCGCCCCGCGCAGGGCGGAACGCACCGTCTCGGGCGACTGGGCGAAGCGGTATTCGTTGTCGAGCGCGGCGTAGACCGCGCCGCCCATCAGCGCGGCGCCGCAAATGCCGGTGAGCAGGGTGGCCATCAGCCAGCGTATGGAGATGCGGCGGCGGTTGATCGGCTCTTCGGTATCGCCATCAACGCCCAGCGGCGGCTCGTCGCCGAGATCGACCGCCGCGCCGCGCCACCGTCGCAGGCCGTTTGGTCCGAGCCGCGTCTCCACCAATAGATTCTATCCCCGTGTCTCGCGGCGCTCCCAGGCCGCCACTCAGAAATCCCGCGTCCGTTGGCCGGACGTCCCTCGCGCCAGACGGTATTCCCGCCATGTCGCGGCGGGCGGGACGATGCCGTCCCGGCAACGCGGCGTCAACCCGGCGCCGCCGAAGCGGCGCGAGGGATGTAAATCGCCGTCTCGCGGCGAAACCATGGCGGGAGCGGCATTTATCCCGTCATTCGGCGCTGGCGGACTTGCGGCGCAGCGGCGACGCCATCGGCAGCGGCACGCTGGCGAGCGTCGCGGCGGGGCGGGCGGTGCCCGGCCGGGCCGCCCCGGCCCCCGTCGCAGCCGGGCGCAGCGGCAGCGGTTCGGCGACCGCCAGCCGGCCGGCGACCCGGGTGCCGGCCGCGGGAGTGCCGGCGATGCCGGGCGCCGCCGCGTCCGGAACCGGCTGGCCGGGCGTGCCATAGCGCTTGAAGAACGACCAGATCTCGTTGGGCGCATCGATGCCGCTGCGGCGCGGCCCGAGCAGCAGCGCGGCGAGGGCGTCGCCGGCATCGACGGACTGGGCGGGCGGCTGGTGGCCGCCGGCAATCTCGTAATAGGCGACCGCCGCCCCGCCGGCGCAGCTGTTGAAGCGGAAGACCAGGGCGTTCGGCGCCTCGCTGACCTCGGGCGACGCGCAGCCGTCGATGCGGGCGAAAAGCTGGGCGCTCTCCCGCGCCGACATCAGCCGGGCGCCGGGGGTCGGACGGCCGAACATCGGCACGATGGGATCATAGGTGCCGTTCATCATCAGGATCGGCACCGGCCGGGACGGCTTGCAGCTTTCCGCATAGCCGACCGGAACGGTCATCATCATGGTGGCGAAGGCCGCGAAGCCATCGGCATGGCGGCAGGCGATGAAGGCGGTGAGGAAGCCGCCATTGGAAAAGCCCATCAGATAGGCGCGGCCGGGATCGGCCAGACCCTCGGCGACGAGCTGGTCGCGCACCGCCAGCACGAAGCCGGCATCGTCGCGGGCGTGGATGATAGGCAGGAAGCCGGCAACGGAAGCGCGGCCGTCGTTCCAGATCAGATTGATGCCCTTGGGATAGGCGACGACGAAGCCCTCGCGATCGGCGACCGCGTCGAGATCGAGGTAACGCTGCATGATGCCGGCCGATTGCAGCGCACCATGCAGGGCGATGACCAGCGGCCGGGGGCCGGGCGGCATATTCTTCGGAACATGCAGGATATAGTCGCGCGTCGTGCCCTGGAAGGCAAGGGAGCGCTGCTGCGCCTGCGCCGCCGCGAACGGGCCCAGCAGGGCCGGAGCCACCAGCAACGCCGCCACCGCGACAACGAATCGGCTTATTCCCGACAGCCGGGCAAATACTGCAAGCCGCATGCCGGCCCTCGCTCGCGCACCATCCGGCGGTCATTGACGCCGCCATTCCGTCAATTAGATGGCAAAGATGGTTAATCGTCGGTGACCGGCGCGATTGCCTCCTGACAAGACCGGCCCGCGACGATAGGTTCCGCTTGCTGCGACGCACCCAAAAACCTATAGACGTCGCCTTTGGAATGATTGCGAACTGCTATCGTTTCCGCTACGCACACCGCATAGACTGAAGGACCCCGCGATGTCCGACATGCAGGGCGCTGCCCGACGGCCGCTTTCGCCGCATCTCCAGATCTACCGGCCGATGCTCACGATGATGATGTCCATCGTGCACCGCATCACCGGCGTGGCGCTTTATTTCGGCACCTTCCTGCTGATCGTCTGGCTGGTGGCGGCGGCAAGCTCCGACGCCGCCTTCGCCACGGTGAACGCCGTCTATGGCAGCTGGATCGGCCTCATCGCGCTGTTCGGCTTCAGCTGGGCGCTGCTGCACCACATGCTGGGCGGCATTCGCCACTTCATCTGGGACATGGGCCACGGCTTCGGGCCGCAGGCCCGCGAACTGATGGCCAAGCTGACCATCGGCGGCTCGGTGGCGCTGACGGTGCTGCTCTGGATCGCCATCTACGCGGTGAAGGGCTGAGGGCATGAGCGGATCTTCCGATTTTCCGGGCTCCTCGCTGCGCACGCCGCGCCGCCGTGTCGCCGGCCTCGGCGCCGCCCATTCCGGCACCCATCATTTCTGGCTGCAGCGCGTGACCGCGCTCGCCAATGTGCCGCTGACCCTTGCGTTTCTCGCGGTGCTGATCTGCGTCGCCGGCGAGAGCCCCGAGCGGGTGCTGGCCACCATCGGCCACCCGGTCGTGGCGATCATCCTCATCCTGGCCATCGTTTCCATCACCACCCATATGCGTGCCGGCATGCAGGTGGTGATCGAGGACTACGTGCATGGGGAGGGCGCCAAGGTGCTCTCGCTCGTCGCCAACACCTTCTTCTGTGCCGCCATGGGCTGCGCCGGGGTGTTCGCGATCCTCAAGATCAGCTTCGGAGGCTGAGTTTCATGGCCGAGACGCACTCTGCAAACGGATCCGCCAATGGCGGCACCCCGCATGCGGCCCATCTGAACGGCGCCTACCCGATCACCGACCACACCTATGACGTGGTGGTCGTCGGCGCCGGCGGCGCCGGCCTGCGCGCGGTGGTCGGCTGCTCGGAGGCCGGCCTGCGCACCGCCTGCGTCACCAAGGTGTTCCCCACCCGCTCGCATACCGTGGCGGCGCAGGGCGGCATCGCCGCCTCGCTCGGCAATATGGGCGTCGACGACTGGCGCTTCCACATGTACGACACCGTCAAGGGGTCGGACTGGCTGGGCGACCAGGACGCCATCGAATACCTGGTGCGCCACGCGCCGGCCGCCGTCTACGAGCTGGAGCACTGGGGCGTGCCGTTCTCGCGCACCGAGGCCGGGAAGATCTACCAGCGCCCGTTCGGCGGCATGACCATCGACTACGGCAAGACGCCGGCGCAGCGCACCTGCGCCGCCGCCGACCGTACCGGCCACGCCATCCTGCACACGCTCTACGGCGCGGCGCTGAAGCACAATGCCGAGTTCTTCATCGAATATTTCGCCCTCGACCTGATCATGGACGAGGACGGCCGGTGCCGCGGCATCGTCGCGCTGAAGATGGACGACGGCACCCTCCACCGCTTCCGGGCGCAGACGGTGATCCTCGCCACCGGCGGCTATGGCCGCGCCTATTTCTCCGCCACCTCCGCCCACACCTGTACCGGCGACGGCAACGCCATGGTGCTGCGCGCCGGCCTGCCGCTGCAGGACATGGAGTTCGTGCAGTTCCACCCGACCGGCATTTACGGCTCGGGCTGCCTGATCACCGAAGGCGCGCGCGGCGAGGGCGGCTACCTCACCAATGCCGAGGGCGAGCGCTTCATGGAGCGCTACGCCCCCTCCGCCAAGGATCTCGCCTCGCGCGACGTCGTCTCGCGCTCCATGACCATGGAGATCCGCGAGGGCCGCGGCGTCGGCAAGAACAAGGACCACATCTTCCTGCACCTCGACCATCTCGACCCGGCGATCCTGCATGAGCGCCTGCCGGGCATCTCCGAGAGCGCTAAGATCTTCGCCGGCGTCGACGTGACCAAGGAGCCGATCCCGGTGCTGCCGACCGTGCACTACAACATGGGCGGCATTCCCACCAACTTCCACGGCGAGGTCGTCACCAAGAAGGACGGCAACCCCGACCATGTGGTGCCCGGCCTGATGGCGGTGGGCGAATGCGCCTGCGTCTCGATCCACGGCGCCAACCGGCTCGGCTCCAACTCGCTTACCGACCTCGTGGTGTTCGGCCGCGCCGCGGCGCTGCGCTGCGCCGAGCTGCTCACGCCGGGCGACAAGCAGCGCGAGCTGCCGGCCAATTCGGCCGAGCTGGCGCTGTCGCGGCTCGACCATTTCCGCAACGCCGCCGGCGGCACGCCGACCGCCGAATTGCGGCTTTCCATGCAGAAGGTGATGCAGAACAACTGCGCCGTCTACCGCACCGGCGAGGTGCTGGAGGAAGGCCGCAAGCTGATCGCCGACGTGTTCGCCGGCACCGACGACATCGACGTCACCGACCGCTCGCTGGTGTGGAACTCCGACCTCATCGAGACGCTGGAATATGACAACCTGATCTGCCTCGCCTCGGTGACGATGGAGAGCGCGGCGGCCCGCACCGAGAGCCGCGGCGCCCATGCCCGCGAGGACTTCCCGGACCGCGACGACGCCAAGTGGATGAAGCACACGCTGGCCTTCGTCGATTTCGACACCCGCGCGGTGCGGCTCGACGACCGTCCGGTGCATACCTACACGCTTTCGAACGACATCCAGTACATCGAGCCGCGCAAGCGGGTTTACTGACAGGCCGGCGGCAGCGGTCGCCGGGATTTACCGACAGGCTTGCGGCAGCGGCCGCCAGCGGAGATGAAGGCCGAACATGGTCCAGCTGACGCTTCCGAAGAACTCCCAGCTCGTCGACGGCACGGTGTGGCCGAAGCCGGAAGGCAGCAACCGGCTGACCGAATACCGCATCTATCGCTGGAACCCGGATGACGGCAAGAACCCGCATGTCGACACCTATTATGTCGACCGCGACGATTGCGGGCCGATGGTGCTGGACGGCCTGATCTACATCAAGAACAAGATCGACCCGACGCTGACCTTCCGCCGCTCCTGCCGCGAGGGCATCTGCGGCTCCTGCGCCATGAACATCGACGGCACCAACACGCTCGCCTGCCTCAAGAGCATGGACGACGTGACGGCGAAGTCGGTCAACATCTACCCGCTGCCGCACATGCCGGTGGTGAAGGACCTGGTGCCGGACCTCACCCAGTTCTACGCCCAGCACGCCTCGGTGGAGCCGTGGCTGCACACCCGCACGCCCTCGCCGGAGAAGGAGTGGCCGCAGGCCCGCCAGGACCGCGAGAAGCTCGACGGGCTGTATGAATGCATCCTCTGCGCCTGCTGCTCGACCTCCTGCCCGAGCTATTGGTGGAACGGCGACCGCTATCTCGGCCCGGCGGCGCTCTTGCAGGCCTATCGCTGGCTGATCGACTCACGCGACGAGGCGACCGGCGAGCGGCTCGACGACCTCGAGGATCCGTTCCGGCTCTATCGCTGCCACACCATCATGAACTGCGCCAAGGCCTGCCCGAAGGGCTTGAACCCGGCCAAGGCGATCGCCGAGATCAAGAAGATGATGGTGGCCCGCCAGTTCTGAGCTTCCGCAGCCCGGAAAAGCGCCTATCCTGATGCCCCGGAATCGCTCACGGATTCGGGGACGTTCATGGATTTTTCGACGCTGCTGGCCTTCGCCTCGGCCTTCTTCATCTTCGCCGCCAGCCCCGGCCCCGACAACATGACCATCGTCGCGCGCACCCTCTCGCATGGCGCGCTGTCGGGCCTCGCCTATGGGGCGGGAACGGTGGCCGGCGTGCTGATCTTCCTTACGTTCGCTACCTTCGGCCTCTCCTTCGTGGCGGCCGAGATGGGCGGGGTGATGACCGTGCTGCGCTATGCGGGCGCGGCGTATCTGGTCTGGATGGGGGTCAAGCTCTGGATGGCAAAACCGGTCGTTCCGGCGTTGCAGCCCGTGCCCGAGCGCAAGGGGCTGCTGTCGATCTTCGCCACCGGCGTCGCCCTCAATCTCGGCAATCCGAAGATGCCGCTCTTCTATGTGGCGCTGCTGCCGAACGTGGTGGGCTCCTCGCTCACGGTCGGCCAGCTCGGGACGCTCGGGGCCGTCATCCTCGTCGTCGAGGCGGTGGTGATCGGTGGCCATGTGGCGCTCGCGAGCCGGGCGCGCAGGTTGCTGCGCACGCCGGCTGTGATGCGGCGGGTGAACCGGACGGCGGGCGGCGTCATGGTGGGCGCCGGCGTTGCCGTGGTCGCCACCCGCTGACGTGTCGGTGCCCGGCGTCCCCGTCTTCCGCTTCGCGCCGAGCCCGAACGGCTACCTCCATCTCGGCCATGCGCGCTCGGCGCTGATCAACGCCCGGATGGCGCGGGAGACCGGCGGGCGGCTATTGCTGCGCATCGAGAATATCGATGCCACGCGCTGCCGGCCCAACTACGAGGCGGCCATCTACGAGGACCTCGCCTGGCTCGGCCTCGACTGGGAGCAGCCGGTGCGCCGGCAATCCGAGCACATGGACGCCTATCGCGCGGCGCTGGAGCGGTTGGAGGCGATGGGCCTCGTCTATGCCAGCTTCGAGAGCCGTGCCGAGATCCGCGCCGAGGTCGCCGCCCGGCCGGGCTGGCCGAGCGACCCGGACGGGGCGCCGCTATTTCCCTTCGCCCGCGGGGCGATCGGAGAAGCGGGGCACCGTGCCGGGCGGGCGGCGGGCGGGTTCCCATCCCTGTCCGATTCCAGGCCGCCCGCCTTGCGGCTCGACATGGCGCAGGCGGTGGCACGGGCCGGCGTGGGGCTGGGATGGCGGGAATGGGGCGCGACCGAGCCGGTCACCGCCGATCCCGGCGCCTGGGGCGACGTGGTCCTTGCCCGCAAGGAGACGCCGACCAGCTACCACCTCTCGGTGGTGGTCGACGATGCGCTGCAGGGCGTGACGCATGTGGTGCGCGGCACCGACCTGAAGGCGGCAACCTCGGTGCATCGGCTGCTCCAGCGGCTGCTCGGCCTGCCGGAACCGCTCTACCGCCATCACGCCCTGGTGCTGGATGCGGAAGGGCGCAAGCTTTCAAAGTCGATCGGCTCGGAAAGCCTGCGCGAACTGCGCGCGCGCGGTGCGAGTGCCGCCGAGGTGCGGGCCATGGCACTCGGCTAGAGCCATTTCGGCGAAGACCGGTTCATCGGAAGGGCTTTCGCTCCTCGTTTCTGCGCCGTTCTTTTCGCAACGTGCTGCGCGCTTCCGCGGGGCTTGCTCCCGGCCGTGCGCCGCCGCTGCGGAAACGGGTGCGTGGCGTCAAGCCGGTGTCATCGGCGGCGGCTATCCCTTCGCCGTCAATTGCCGGGGAAGGGAAACCGCCAATGCCGCTGTCCATGTCGATCCGCCTGCCGCTCGCCGCGCTCGCGCTTTCGCTGTCCGTCGTGCCGCTCGCCGCGCAGGAAGTTAGCCGGCTTGCCGATGTCGGCCCGCGCCCGTTCCATCTGGTCGACACCATGAAGGAAGGCCCGCTCAAGGACCAGCTGGCGCAGTGCAAGGGGCCCTTCACCACCAAGAACTTCTCGATCTCGCATCGTGGTGCGCCGCTGCAATTCCCCGAGCACACCCGCGAGGGCTATCTCGCCGCCGCCCGGATGGGCGCCGGCGTCATCGAATGCGACGTCGCCTTCACCAAGGACCGCGAGCTGGTGTGCCGCCACGCCCAGTGCGACCTGCACACCACCACCGACATCCTCGCCCGTCCGGAACTTGCCGCGAAGTGCTCGCAGGGCTTCCAGCCGGCCGACCCGGCCACCGGCCGCAAGGCCAACGCCAAATGCTGCACCAGCGACCTGACGCTCGCGGAATTCCGCTCGCTGAAGCCGAAGATGGATGCCGGCAACCCCAACGCCACCAATGTCGCCGACTACATGAACGCCACGTCGCGCTGGCGCACCGATCTTTATGTCGATCGCGCGACGCTGATGTCGCACAAGGACTATATCGAGCTGGTCAAATCGCTCGGCCTCAAATTCACCCCGGAGCTGAAGGCGCCGGAAGTGGCCATGCCGTTCGAGGGCAGCTACACGCAGCAGAACTATGCCCAGCAGCTCATCAATGAATACAAGGCCGCCGGCATCGACCCCGGCGACGTCTACGCCCAGTCGTTCCAGCTCGACGACGTGCTGTACTGGCTGAAGGCCGAGCCGGCCTTCGGCGCCCAGGCGGTCTATCTCGACGGCCGCGACGAGACCGACACCGGCTTCGACAACATGAAAGCCGAGACCTGGAAGCCCTCCATGCAGGAACTGGCCGACAAGGGAGTGAAGATCCTGGCCCCGCCGCTGTGGATGCTGGTGACCGCCAAGGACGGCAAGATCGTGCCCTCGCTCTATGCGCAGGAAGCGAACAAGGCGAAGCTCGGGCTGATCGCCTGGTCGCTGGAGCGTTCCGGCCCGCTGAAGGATGGCGGCGGCTACTACTACCAGTCGATCAAGTCGGTCACCGACCGCGACGGCGACACGCTCAGCCTGCTCGACGTGCTGGCGAGGGAGATCGGCGTGATCGGCGTGTTCTCCGACTGGCCGGCGACCACCACCTTCTACGCCAACTGCATGAAGCTGAACTGATCCGGGGCCGGCACCGATCCGGCCTTGCCAGGCGTGGTCAGGCGTGTGACCCCCGCCATACGGCGTCCGATCCGCCGGCGGCGGGCTTTACCCTGGCCGTCCGGTTTTTGTCGGTGGCGCGGGCGGCGTCAGCCCACGCCGAGAATCAGGAACCACAGCGAGACGGTGAAGAGGCTGAGCGCGGTCGACAGCGACACCGCGCTCGCCGAGGCGGTGACGCCGACCTTGTAGCGCTGCGCCAGCAGATAGGCATTGATGCCCGAGGGCATCGCCGCGAACACCACCGCGACGTCGGCCCATACTTTCGGCATCGGCAGCACCTGCACCAGCACGAACACCAGCGCCGGGTGCACCACCAGCTTCAGCGCGGTGATCACCGCCGCCGGGGCGAGGTCGCCGCGGATCGGGTAGCGGTGCAAGGCAAGCCCGAGCGAGACCAGCGCGCAGGGCGAGGCGGAGGCCGCCAGCATGTCGAGCGTCTGCTTCAAGAGTCCGCCCGGCATGTAGCCCAGCAGCTTGGCGATGCCGCCGGCATAGATGCCGAGCAGGATCGGGTTGAAGGCCAGCTGCCGGCCGAGCTTCTTCAGCCCGGTGAGGGAGAGGCCGGAGCCGGCGCCCTCGGTGAGCACCGTCGCCACCACCATCATCACCGGCAGGTGGATGGCGATCAGCAGGAACAGCGGCACAGCGCCTTCCGGGCCGAAGGCGGTGAGGATGAGCGGCACGCCGACGAAGACGGTGTTGGCCTGGCCGGAGGTGAAGCCCTGGATCACCGCCTCGGTATGATCGCGGCCGAACAGTTTTCGCGCGGCGAGCATTCCCAATCCGAACACCGTGAAGGCGCCGGCGAAATAGGCGATCCAGTAGCCCCAGGGCTGGCCTTCGGCCGGCAGTTCGGCCTCGGCCAGCGTCTTGAAGATGAGCACCGGCACGGCGAGGCCGAACACATATTCGGACAGGCCTTCCGCCGCCTTCTCGCGCAGCAGCCCGCCGCGGCTGGCGGCATAGCCGAGGCCGATCAGGCCGAAGACCGGCGCCACCAGGAAAGCGATGCTCCCAAGCTGGGCGCCGAGCTGTGCGAACATGGATGTGTCAGGCCGCCGCTTCCGAGAAGGCGGTGGAGACGAGATGCGAGGAGCGCACCGGCACCATCACGTCGATGCGCGACCACAGCCGTTCCGCGACCTCGACCGGCGCGGTGAAGGCGATCTCGGCGCGCATGTGCCCGAGATCGGCCATGTCGATGACGCCGTCGGCCGGACCGTCCATGCGCAGCCGGGTCGGCTGCACGTCGTGAACGGCGAAGGGTTCGAGCAGGCGGAGCATGAGATTGGGATGGGCATCGGCCTCCACCACGAGGCGATGGCGAAGAAGACCGTGATTCAGGCTGGGGGCTGTCATGGCAGCGGGTCCGCGAATGACGAGGGAAGGGCAGGCGCGTCAGACCTCCCGGCCGATCGGATCGGCAAGCAGGGGTCAGGAAACCCGGCCGATAAAATCGGCCGGGCGGCGAATTCGCCGTCCCTCGCGGATGCACTTGCTGGTCATCGTGGTCGTCATGCCGCTGAAGCTAGGCGCCTGCCGCGCCAAGGTCAATATGACGAAATTGCGCCGCAGCCGCGCTTTGCATGCGCGTTTCGCTTAGGTGCCTTGTCGCGGCCCGGCCGTGTGGCTCAGGGCGTCGCGGGGCGGGCCGGCAGCAGTTCATAGCCGGCCGGATCGTCCGAACAGAGGCCGGCGCCGCATTCGAGCACGGTGGAAACGCCGTTGCCGAAGGTCAGCGCCGCCATCAGCACCAGCGCCGCCATGGCGAGGGTACCGGCGGGCCGGGCGTCCGGAGACGGCATGGCGAACTGGCGGTCGAACAGCAGCAGGACGGCACAGCCGCCGATGACGGCCACATAGAGCAGCAGCGCCCATGAATAGAAATGCAGGCCGAGCAGCGCATCGCCATAGCTGCCGGTGCCGGGCACGATGTGCAGCAGCACCTGCCGCACCGAGACCAGCGCCCCGGCCATCGCCGAGAGGATGGCGACGGCGTAATGGCTCGGCCGCGCCCCGAATCTCAGGTTCAGTACCAGACCGAGGCCGACGCCGCAGAACCCGACCCGCTGCAGGATGCAGAGCGGGCAGGGCAGGTCGCGGTAGAGGATCTGGTCGAGGAAGGCGACGAGCAGCACCGCCGCCACGGCGAACAGGCCGAACGTGTTCAACAGCCGTGAGCGGGCAGGATCAAGCAGCGCGGTGCCGGTGCTCATCGAGGGATCTCACAGCACGATGTTCAGCGCGTCGGTGGCGTGCTGGCGGAACAGCAGCGCCAGCACCGTCATCGACAGCGCCCAGGCCAGCATGGCGGCGCCGCGCCAGCCGGCGATGGCGAGCGCCATCCCGGCGAACAGGCCGAAAAACGGAAGGCTCATCATCGGGGTAGCGTCCCATGCGGCAGAGGCGACGGCTGAGGCGACGGCAGAGACTCGACGGCGGCTGATGCCGCATTGTGTGAGGAAACGCCGCCGCTGTCATGACGCGCTGCGGCGGTCCGGCGGATCACAGGAAGCTTTGCGGATCGATATCGATCTCCACCTTCACATTGCCGCGCGGGCGCGGCGCCGCCGCCATCCAGCCGCGCACATAGGCGGAGAGGTCGAAGGCGCGGGGCGAGCGGGCCAGCAATCGCAGCCGGTGGCGCCCGCGCAGCAGCGAGATCGGCGCCTCGGCCGGGCCGAGCACGCGCACGCCCTCGGCGATCGGCGCCGCGGCGGCCAGCGCCTGGGCGTGGCGCTGCGCCTCGTGCTGCTCGTTCGCCGACACCACGAGCGCGCAGAAGCGGGCGAAGGGCGGCAGGCCGGCCTCTTCGCGCACGCCGATCTCACGGTCGTAGAAGGCGTCGCGGTCGCCGGCGATCAGCGCCTGCATCACCGGGTGCTCGGGCATATAGGTTTGCAGCAGGGCGCGGCCTTCCAGCTTGTGACGGCCGGCGCGCCCGGCGACCTGGTGCAGCAGCTGGAAGGTGCGCTCGGCGGCGCGGGGATCGCCGTGGCCGAGGCCGACATCGGCATCGACGACGCCGACAAGGGCGAGGCCGGGAAAGTTGTGGCCCTTGGCGACCAGTTGCGTGCCGACGATGACGTCCACTTCGCCATCCTCGATGGCCTTGATCTCGGCGCGCAATCGCTCGACGCCGCCGGCGAGATCGGACGACAGCACCTGTATGCGTGCGGCCGGCAGCAGCGCGGCGATTTCCTCATGCAGCCGCTCGACGCCGGGACCGCAGGGGATGAGGCTGTTCGGCTCGTGGCAGGACGGGCAGGCCTCCGGCACCGGCGAGGCATAGCCGCATTGATGGCATTCGAGCCGGCGGCGGAAGCGGTGCTCCACCAGCCAGGACGAGCAGGAGGGACAGCGCAGGCGGTGGCCGCAGGAGCGGCACAGGGTGAGCGGGGCATAGCCGCGGCGGTTGAGGAACAGCAGCGCCTGCCCGCCGCGTTCCACCGTGTCGGTGATGTCGGCGACCAGACGCGGGGCGATCCAGCGGCCCTTGGGTGGCCCTTCCCGGCGCATGTCGATCGGTTCCAGCCGCGGCACGCGGGTGCCGGCGAAGCGCTCGGGCAGCGCGAGGCGGACATAGCGGCCGCGGCGGGCGTTCACCTCGGTCTCGATGGACGGCGTCGCCGAGGCCAGCACCACCGGCGCCCCGGCGAGCCGGGCGCGCACCACGGCCATGTCGCGGGCATGGTAGTGGACGCCGTCTTCCTGCTTGTAGGCGCTGTCATGCTCCTCATCGACGATGACCAGGCCGAGATCGCGGTAGGGCAGGAACAGCGCCGAGCGGGCGCCGGCCACCACGCTCACCTCGCCGGAGGCGACGCCGGCGAAGACGCGGGCGCGGCGCTTGCTGCCGACCGCCGAATGCCATTGCGCCGGGACCACGCCAAAGCGCTTGGCGAAGCGGTCGAGGAAAGCCTGCGTCAGCGCGATTTCCGGCATCAGGATCAGCACCTGCCGGCCGTCGCGGATCGCCTGCGCCACACCCTCGAAATAGGTCTCGGTCTTGCCGGAACCGGTGACGCCGTCCAGCAGATGCACGCGAAACTCGTGCGCCGCCACCGCCTGGCGCAGCACGTCCGCCGCCGCCTTCTGGCCGGGCAACAATTCGGGCACCGCATGATCGGGATCCGGCGGCTCGGCCGCGGGTTCGGGCGGCAAGGTGACGGTCTCGAGCACCCCTTCGTCGATGAGGCCGTCCACCACCGAGGGAGAGACGCCGGCCTCGCGAGCGGCATCTCCCTTGGGCCGCAGAAAACCATCGGCCAGCGCCTCGACGACCTTCTCGCGCGCGCTGGTGCGGCGCTCCGGCCGCTTATCGGTGAGCCGCACGCCGACGCGCTCACGCTGCGGGCCGGCGGCCTCGTCATGCCGGAGCGCAAGGCGCAGCACCATGCCGGGCGGGGTGACGGTGTATTCCGCCATCCAGTCGATGAAGGCGATCATCTGCGCCGACAGCGGCGGGGCGGCATATTTGCGGATCACCGGCTTCAGCTTCGCCGGATCGACCGGCTTCGCCGCGGCGACAGGATCGCGCGGCCAGACGCAGCCGAGAATGTTGCGGGTGCCGAGCGGCACCACCACCACGTCGCCGGGCGCCAGCGGCATGCCTTCCGGCACGCGATAGGAATAGGCCGCGCCGATCGCGACCGGCAGCAGCACGTCGACGGTCTCGATGGCGCCGGAGAACATGTCGGCGGATGGTTCAAAGGCCATTTAATCGGAAGCCATGGCGCTGCGGGCGGCAGGATCGGGGAATCGGAGCTTTCATTAAGCCACATATGGCATGTTTGCCGGGCGAAACGAGGAGGAACCGCGCGCCATGGCGATGACCGACAGCGAGAAGGCGGCGCGGGCGGAGCGGGCGCTGCTCGCCGGCGCGGCACCGGACGTGGCGGCGGCGTTGAAGGGCTGGCTGGCGCGGCTCGGCAATGAGCGGCGGCTCTCGGCCAAGACACGCGAAGCCTATGCCCGCGACATGACCGGTTTCCTCGGCCATCTGGCACGGCATCTCGATGCCCAGCCCGACCTTGCCGCCTTCCAGGCGCTGGCTCCGCGCGACGTGCGGGCGGTGATCGCGGCCAAGCGGGCGGAGGGCATCGAGCCCCGCACGCAGATGCGCTTCCTCGCCGCTGCGCGCTCCTTCGGCCGGCACCTGGAGCGCGAGGGGCTGGGCAAGGTGGGGGCGCTGACAGCGGTGCGCGCGCCGCGCATCGCCCGCACCCTGCCGCGACCGATCTCGGTGGCGGACGCCAAGAGGCTCGCCGATCCCGACCTTCGCGCCGGCGAGGCGCGCGAGACCTGGGTGCTCCAGCGCGACGCCGCGGTGCTGGCGCTGCTCTATGGCTCCGGCCTGCGTATTTCCGAGGCGCTGGGCCTCCGGCGGCGGGACATGCCGGCGCCGGGAGAGGGCGACCACATCACCGTCACCGGCAAGGGCGGCAAGACCCGCATGGTGCCGGTGCTGCCCAATGTGCTGCAGGCGATCGCCGGCTATGTGCAGGCCTGCCCGTTCGCGCTGGAGCTCGGCGGGCCGCTCTTCGTCGGCGAGAAGGGCGGGCCGCTGTCGCCGCGCATCGTGCAGCGGGTGGTGGAGCAGCTGCGCGGGGCGCTGGGGCTGCCGGATTCGGCGACGCCGCATGCGCTGCGCCACTCCTTCGCCACGCATCTGCTGGCGCGGGGCGGCGATCTGCGCTCCATCCAGGAACTTCTCGGCCATGCTTCGCTTTCCACCACGCAGATCTATGCCGCCGTCGATGCCTCGGCGCTGATGGCGAGCTGGCGGGCGGCACATCCGCGCGCGCATCTGGGCGAAAGGGGCGGCAAAGGAGGGTGAGCATGGACGATCAGCCGACGACGACGCTGCAGCCGATCCTGCCGATGATCGACCACATGTCGATCGGGGTCGGCGATCTCGCGCGCTCGGTGGCGTTCTACGATGCGGTGCTGGCGCCGCTCGGCTTCGTGCGGGTACGCTACTACGACGCGTCGCAGGATCCGGGCGGCGGGGCCGCCTGCTGGGGGCGGCCGGGGGAAGCGCCCTCGCCGGACGGCGCGGCGGGGTCGGCGCCGTTCTGGATCCAGCGCCGCGCCGGCATGGTCGCTCCACAGCCCGGCTGCCATTTCTGCCTGCTGGCGCCGGATCGTGAGGCGGTGCGGGCGTTTCACGCCGCCGGCCTCACCCATGGCGGCGGCGACGGCGGGGCGCCGGGGCTGCGGCCGCATTACGGCGAGGGGTATTATGCGGCGTTCCTGCTCGATCCCGATGGCTGGAAGATCGAGGCGCTGACCTACACGCCTGCGTGAGACCGGAGGGATTTGCCTGACTTTAGGTCATCCGGCACCTCCGCCGCGCTTTTCATCAGAGAGATCCCGCGTAAACTGACTGCGGTTAACAGCCAGAGGAGACCTGACATGAAGAAGATCGTGACGGCCCTGTGCGCGCTTTCCCTCACGGTGGCCGTTTCGGGCGCCGCGTTCGCCGACTGCACGCCGGGCCATGCCTCGGTAAAGCAGCCGACGACCAGTTCGCAGGGCACCTGATCCTGCTCGTCCCCGCCAAACGGAACGGCCCGGAGAGTGTCTCTCCGGGCCGTTTTCGTTGAAGGGCCGGGGGCCGGGCCGCCGGCTCACATGTGGATGGCGCGCTTTTCCACCGCCATCGCCGCCTCCTTCACCGCCTCCGAGCGGGTGGGGTGGGCGTGGCAGGTGCGGGCGAGGTCCTCGGACGAACCGCCGAACTCCATCAGCACCGCGCATTCGTGGATCATCTCGCCGGCCTCGACGCCGATGATGTGGGCGCCCAGCACCTTGTCGGTGGCGGCGTCGGCGAGGATCTTCACGAAGCCCTCGGTCTGGTCGTTGGCCTTGGCGCGGCCATTGGCGAGGAAGGGGAACTTGCCGACCTTGTAATCGACGCCCGCCGCCTTCAGCTCCTCCTCGGTCTTGCCGACCGAGGCGACCTCCGGCGAAGTGTAGACCACGCCGGGAATGACGTCGTAATTCACATGCCCGGCCTGACCGGCCAGCAGCTCGGCCAGCGCCACGCCCTCATCCTCGGCCTTGTGGGCCAGCATAGGGCCGGCAATGGCGTCGCCGATGGCGAAGATGCCGGGGACATTGGTGCGGAAATAGTGGTCGGTGACCACCCGGCCGCGCTTGTCCTTCTCGACGCCGAGTGCCTCCAGGCCGAGGCCCTCGGTAAAGGCGACGCGGCCGATGGCGACCAGCACCACATCGGCTTCGAGGGTCTCGGCGGCGCCGCCGGCGGCGGGCTCGATCGACGCCTTCAGCGTGGCGCCGGAGGTGTCGACGCCGGTGACTTTGGCGCCGAGCTTGAAGGCGATGCCCTGCTTCTCGAGGATGCGCTGGAAGCTCTTGGCGACCTCGCCATCCATGCCCGGCAGGATGCGGTCGAGATATTCGACCACGGTGACCTCGGCGCCGAGGCGGCGCCACACGCTGCCCAGCTCCAGCCCGATGACGCCGGCGCCGACCACGATCAGCTTGCCGGGCACCTTGTCGAGCGCGATGGCTCCGGTGGAGGAGACCACGCGGGTCTCGTCGATCTCGATGCCCGGCAGCCTGGCCACGTCCGAGCCGGTGGCAATGACGATGGCCGTGCTCTCCAGCGTCTGCGCGCCGCCATCGGCGAGCGCGACCTCGACCTTGCCGGGCGCCGCAATGGTGGCGGTGCCGTGATAGGTGTCGATCTTGTTCTTCTTCATCAGGAAGGCGACACCCTTGGTGTTGCCGTCCACCGCCTTGTCCTTGAAGCCGAGCAGCGCCGGCAGGTCCAGCTTGGGCTTGTCGACCACGATGCCCATGGCGGCGAAGGAGTGCCCGGCCTCCTCGAACAGCTCGGAGGCGTGCAAGAGCGCCTTGGAGGGGATGCAGCCGACATTGAGGCAGGTGCCGCCGAAGGTGGCGCGCTTCTCCACCACCGCGACCCTGAGGCCGAGCTGCGAGGCGCGGATGGCGCAGACATAGCCGCCCGGGCCGGTGCCGATGACGATCAGGTCGTAGGACATGGAGGTTTCCTTGAATTCCGAAAGCGATCAGCCGGCCTTCTGGGCGGCAAGGCGTAGGCCGAGCAGCACGAAGGTCGCCCCGGTGATCCGGTTGAACCAGCGACCGCCCGCGGCGAAGCGTGCCCGCACGGCGGGATTGGTGAAGAACAGCGTGACACCGGCGAACCAGGCGATCAGCGCCGCCGCCATGCCGATGCCATACAGGAAGGTGACGGCGGCCGGCGTCTCGTGGCTGACCAGCGCCGAGAACAGCGACAGGAAGAACAGCACCGGCTTGGGGTTCAGCGCATTGGTGAGGAAGCCCATGCCGAAGCACATCGGCAGCGACAGGCGGCGGGCCGCCTTGGCCTCGCCGGCGAGCGCCGTCTCGTCGAGGCTGAACGGCTTCTCGAAGAAGGAGCGGATGCCGAGATAGATGAGATAGCCGACACCGCACCACTTGATCAGCGCGAACAGCGCCAGCGACTGCGAGACCACCAGCCCGATGCCGAGAATGGTGTAGCTGATGTGGAAGAGGAGCGAGGCGCCGATGCCGAAGCTGGTGACCAGCGCCGCGCGGCGGCCATGCACCACGCTCTGGCGCACGACGAGGGCGAAATCCGCCCCCGGCGCCACGATCACCACCGCGAACACGGCCATGATGGCCGCGAATTCGCCGAGATAGCTCAACGCCCCCTCCGCCTCAGTGAGTTGCGATCACAGGTCAAGCACGAGGCGGGTCGGGTCTTCCAGCGCTTCCTTGACGCGGACGAGGAAGGTGACCGCGCCCTTGCCGTCGACGATGCGGTGGTCGTAGCTGAGCGCGAGGTACATCATCGGGCGGATGACCACCTGACCCTTGATCGCCACCGGGCGTTCCTCGATGCGGTGCATGCCGAGAATGCCCGACTGCGGCGCGTTGAGGATCGGGGTGGACATCAGCGAGCCGTATATGCCGCCATTGGTGATGGTGAAGGTGCCGCCCTGCATGTCCTCGATGCCGAGCTTGCCGTCGCGCGCCTTGCGGCCATAGCCGGAGATCGTCTTCTCGATGCCGGCGATGGACAGCGCGTCGGCGTCGCGGACCACCGGGACCACCAGGCCCTTATCGGTGCCGACGGCGATGCCGATATTGTAGTAGTTCTTGTAGATCAGGTCCTGGCCGTCGATCTCGGCGTTCACCTCCGGCACGTCCTTCAGCGCCTGGATGACCGCCTTGGTGAAGAAGCCCATGAAGCCGAGCTTCACGCCGTGCTTCTTCTCGAACACGTCCTTGTACTGGGCGCGCAGGCTCATCACCGCCGACATGTCGACATCGTTGAAGGTGGTGAGCATGGCGGCGGCGTTCTGCGCGTCCTTCAGCCGCTTGGCGATGGTCTGGCGCAGCTTGGTCATCTTGACCCGCTCTTCGCGAACCGCATCCCCCGGCGTCGAGGGGGCGCGGGCGACGACCGGCGCGGTTGGCGCCGCGGCCGGCGGAGCGGAGATGGCGGCGAGCATGTCGCCCTTGGTCACGCGGCCGTCCTTGCCGGAGCCGGCGAGCAGGGCCGGGTTGATGCCGGTTTCGGCGGCGAGCTTGGCGACCGCCGGGCCGTTGGCGCCGGCCGGGGCGGCAGCCGCGACGGGAGCCGGAGCGGCCGGAGCCGGCTTGGGTGCCTCGGTCTTCGTCTCGGCCTTGGACGCTTCGGCCTTGGCCGGCGCGGGAGCCGCCGCAGCCGGAGCCGCCGCAGCCGGAGCCGCCGCAGCCGGAGCCGCCGCCTGGGCGCCCGAGCCGGCGCCGATCGAGCCGAGCAGCGCGCCGACGCCAACGGTCTCGCCGTCCTTGGCGACGATCTCGGACAACACGCCGGCGGCGGGAGCCGGCACCTCGATCGTGACCTTGTCGGTCTCAAGCTCGACAATCGGCTCGTCGGCGGCGACGGCATCGCCAGCCTTCTTGAACCACTTGCCGATGGTCGCCTCGGTGACCGATTCGCCCAGCGTCGGAACGCGGATCTCGGTGGCCATGCTCGTTTTCCCTTACCTACCCATTAGCCGACCGCGTGGCCGGCGCTCCCTCATTTGTCAATGCGACCCGTCCAGCCCCGAGGCGCCTCAATCCAGCGCGTCGGCAAGGAATGCCTTGAGCTGGGCGAGGTGCTTCGACATCAGGCCGGTGGCGGTCGCCGCCGAGGCCGGCCGGCCGGCATAGCGCGGCCGCTTCGACACGCCGCCCGCCTGCTCCAGCACCCATTCCAGATAAGGCTGCACAAAGGCCCAGGCGCCCTGGTTCTTCGGCTCCTCCTGGCACCAGACGATCTCCGCCTGCTTGAAGCGCGACAGTTCCTGCACCAGCGTCTTGAGCGGGAACGGGAACAGCTGCTCGATGCGCATCAGGTAGATGTCGTCGATGCCGCGGCGCTCGCGCTCCTCGAACAGGTCGTAATAGACCTTGCCCGAGCACAGCACGACGCGGCGGATCTTGTCGTCTGCCTTCAGCGTGACCGATTCCGGTCCCTTTACCACGTGCTCGTTCTGGGCATCGTCCCACAGCACGCGGTGGAAGGTGGTGCCGGCGCCGAACTGCGCCAGCGTCGAGACCGCCCGCTTGTGGCGCAGCAGGCTCTTCGGCGTCATCAGGATCAGCGGCTTGCGGAAGTCGCGCTTCAGCTGGCGGCGCAGGGCGTGGAAATAGTTTGCCGGCGTCGTCAGGTTTGCGACCTGCATGTTGTCCTCGGCGCACATCTGCAGATAGCGCTCGAGGCGGGCGGAGGAGTGCTCCGGCCCCTGTCCCTCATAGCCGTGCGGCAGCAGGCAGACGAGGCCGGACATGCGCAGCCACTTGCGCTCGCCGGAGGAGAGGAACTGGTCGAACACCACCTGCGCGCCATTGGCGAAATCGCCGAACTGCGCTTCCCAGAGCACCAGCGCGTTGGGCTCGGAGAGCGAGTAGCCATACTCGAAGCCCAGCACAGCCTCTTCCGAGAGCATCGAGTTGATGACCTCGTAATGCGCCTGGCCTTCGCGCACATGGTTGAACGGGGTGTAGCGGTCCTCGTTCTGCTGGTCGATCAGCACCGAATGGCGCTGCGAGAAGGTGCCGCGCTCGCAATCCTGGCCGGACAGGCGCACCGGGTGGCCGTCAAGCTGCAGGGTGGTGAAGGCCAGGGCCTCGGCGGTCGACCAGTCGATGCCGGTGCCGTCCTCGACGATCGCCTTGCGGCGGGAATCGAGGAAGCGCTGGATGGTGCGGTGGACCTGGAAGCCCTCCGGCACCGTAGTGATGCGCCGGCCGATCTCCTTCAGCTCGCCAATGTCCACGCCGGTATTGCCGCGGCGCGGATCGTCGGCGTCGGCGGCGGCCTTGAGGCCGGCCCAGCGGCCGTCCAGCCAGTCGGCCTTGTTCGGCTTGTAGGCCTGGCCGGCATCGTATTCCGCGTCGAGGCGCGCGCGCCAATCGGCCTTCATGCGCTCGAACTCGGCGGTATCGACGACGCCTTCGGCGGCGAGCTTCTTCGAGTAGATCTCCAGCGTCGTCGGGTGCTGCTTGATCGCCTTGTACATCAGCGGCTGGGTGAAGGCGGGCTCGTCGCCTTCATTGTGGCCGAAGCGGCGGTAGCAGAACATGTCGATGACCACCGGCTTGCGGAAGCGCTGGCGGAACTCGATGGCGATCTTGGCGGCGAAGGTCACCGCCTCCGGGTCGTCGCCGTTCACGTGGAAGATCGGCGCCTCGATGGTCTTCGCCACGTCCGAGGGATAGGGCGAGGAGCGCGAGAAACGCGGATAGGTGGTGAAGCCGATCTGGTTGTTGATGATGAAGTGGATCGAGCCGCCGGTGCGGTGCCCCTTCAGCCCGGACAGGCCGAAGCACTCCGCCACCACGCCCTGGCCGGCGAAGGCGGCGTCGCCGTGCAGCAGCAACGGCAGCACCTGGGTGCGCTCGGTGTCGCCGAGCGCGTCCTGCTTGGCGCGGCACTTGCCGAGCACCACCGGGTCGACGATCTCCAGATGCGACGGGTTGGCGGTGAGCGACAGATGCACCTTGTTGCCGTCGAACTCGCGGTCCGAGGAGGCGCCGAGGTGGTACTTCACGTCGCCGGAGCCCTCGACCTCGTCGGGCGCCCAGGAGCCGCCCTTGAACTCGTGGAACAGCGCGCGGTGCGGCTTGCCCATCACCTGGGTCAGCGTGTTGAGGCGGCCGCGATGGGCCATGCCGAACACGATGTCGGTCACGCCGAGCTGGCCGCCGCGCTTGATGATCTGCTCGAGCGCCGGGATCAGGCTCTCGCCGCCGTCGAGGCCGAAGCGCTTGGTGCCGGTATAGCGCACGTCGAGGAACTTCTCGAAGCCCTCGGCCTCCACCAGCTTGTTCAGGATCGCCTTCTTACCCTCGGGAGTGAAGGTGATCTCCTTGTCGACGCCCTCGATGCGCTCCTGGATCCACGCCTTCTCCTCGGGCGAGGAGATGTGCATGAACTCGACGCCGAGCGTCTGGCAGTAGGTGCGCTGCAGGATCGCCACCATCTGGCGGACGGTGGCGAATTCGAGCCCGAGCACGTGATCGATGAAGATCGGCCGGTCGAGATCGGCCTGGGTGGTGAAGCCGTAGGAGGCGGGGTCGAGCTCGGGTGCGGGATGCACCGGCTCCAGACCCAGCGGGTCGAGCTTGGCATGGAGATGGCCGCGCATGCGATAGGCGCGGATCATCATCAGCGCCTTCACCGAATCGCGGGTGGCCTGCTGGACGTCGGCGGCGGACAGCTCGGCGCCGGCCGCCTTTGCCTTCTCGGCGGCCTTGGCCTCGACCTTCTTGCCGACGGCCTTCTCGACCTCGATCCAGTTGCCGTCGAGGGCGGAGACCAGCTCGCCATTGGCGGTGAGCGGCCAGTTGTCCCGCTTCCAGGAGGCGCCGCGGGCGCTCTTCTCGACATCGGCGGGCGAATCCTTCAGCGCCGCGAAGAAGGCCTGCCATTCGGGATCGACCGAGGCGGGGTCGGCTTCGTAGCTGGCGTAGAGCTGCTCGATCCAGGCCGCATTGGCGCCGTAGAGGAAGGAGGTGTTCAGGAAGGCTTCGTTCGTGTCCGCGCGCGACATTGTCGGCTCCTGAGGGACCTTCGTGGTCCGGTGGAGGCGCTTTCTCACCGGCCGGTCTTCCTGCCTGGCGACACAAGGACCGGTCCAGTGCCCCATTCCGGGGACGAAAGCTGTGGTCTTCAGTCTATATAGGCTCGTCTTGACGTCATGAATGCCGCGAGATTGCGGCGCGGGCCTGCAAAAAACGATGATCTCGCCCGATCTTGACCCGAAACAATCCCGGGATACGACCATCTCGGCGCGACCACGTCGCCCGGCCTCACCGGCACAAGCAAGATAGGTACCGCGCTCCCCGGCGACCAGATGCCGTCGGGGAGCGCCAGCGCGTCACGCCGCGAGGCCAGGCGCGATCTTCTGGCATTCGCCGATCAGTTCCTTCACCGAGGCCACCGACTTGTCGAGCATGGCCTGCTCGTTGGCGTCGAGCGCGATCTCGACGATCTTCTCCACGCCGTCGGCGCCGATCAGCACCGGAACGCCGAGATAGAGGCCGTCGAGGCCATATTCACCCGACAGATAGGCGGCGCAGGGCAGCAGCCGCTTCTTGTCGCGCAGATAGGACGCCGCCATCTCGATGGCCGAGGCCGCCGGGGCATAGAAGGCCGAGCCGGTCTTGAGCAGGTTGACGATCTCGCCACCGCCCTTGCGGGTGCGCTCGACGATGGCGTCGACCTTCTCCTGCGTCGTCCAGCCCATCTTGACGAGGTCCGGCAGCGGGATGCCGGCGACGCCGGAATAGCGCACCAGCGGCACCATGTCGTCGCCATGGCCGCCGAGCACGAAGGCGGTGACGTCCTCCACCGAGACCTTGAACTCATCGGCGAGGAAGTAGCGGAAGCGGGCGGAATCCAGCACGCCGGCCATGCCGACGACCTTGTTGGTCGGCAGGCCGGAGGCCTTCTGCAGCGCCCACACCATGGCGTCGAGCGGGTTGGTGATGCAGATCACGAAGGCGTCGGGGGCATATTCCTTGATGCCCGCGCCGACCTGCTGCATGACCTTCAGATTGATGTCGAGGAGGTCGGAGCGGCTCATGCCCGGCTTGCGCGGCACGCCAGCGGTGACGATGATGACATCGGCGCCCGCGATCGCCTCATAGCTGTTGACGCCGGTATAGGCGGCATCGAAGCCGAGCACCGGGCTCGCTTCCGCGATGTCGAGGCTTTTGCCCTGCGGAACGCCTTCGACGACGTCGAAGAGGACGATGTCCCCGAGTTCCTTGAGACCCGTGAGGAGGGCGAGCGTGCCCCCGATCTGACCGGCCCCGATCAGTGCAATCTTTGCTCGAGCCATGAGATTTCCTGACGTTCCGTGGGATAGGGCGGCGAAGTGCCGCGCCGGCTTCCGATAACCCTTCTCGCCTGAGGGTTCAAGCGAGGATGGACGGTAGTGTAAACATTGGCGTCTACGACTTTACGACGATGTTCCTGGCATATGGCATGCCGAATACCTGCCCTCTGTTTTCCGCATAACTATCGCGTGATCGCGCGACGATCATCGCGCCACGGCAAGATGCCATGACGTGTCGATGACAGACCCATGGCCGCCGCCCGCGGAGACTTGCGGCAACGGTGCGGGCGGGTCAGCGGCGGCGCTGGAGCACTTCTTCCATCAGCTCGATCTGGATCGACTGGATCTCGGCGAGGCGCTCCCACTGGCGCGTCAGCATGTGGTCGATCTTCTCCTGCAGATGCCGGATCTCCAGCTCCGCCTTGAGGTTCACCCGGTAGTCGTTCTCCGAGCGCCTGCGGTCCTTCGCCTCCTGCCGCTTCTGGCTCATCATGATGACCGGTGCCTGCAGGGCGGCGATGCAGGACAGCACGAGATTGAGCAGGATGAACGGGTAGGGATCGAAGGCGCCGGCGGCGAGCAGCACGGTGTTGACGATCATCCACACCACCAGCAGCCCGCAGAAGCCGATGATGAACGTCCAGCTGCCGCCGAAGCTGGCAATGTGGTCGGCGGCGCGCTCGCCGAGGGTGCGGTTCTCGTCCAGCTCCTCCTCGACGTTTTCGGCGAGGGTCTCGTGGCGGGCCAGGCTCTCGATGACATCGCGCTCGATCTGCGAGAGGTCGCCGCGTTCGGCCTGCAGCGTCTCGGCGATCATGCCGGCGCGCTCGGCCGCCAGCGCCTCGCGGGAGATGAAGGCGTCGTCGGCGATGTCCGGATGGGCGGCGCGGATATGGGCGGCGAGCGCCGGGCGCAGCATGTCCAGCCGCTCGCCATCATGCTCGGAGACGACGGCGCCGGTGATGGCGCAGTGATGCCGGATGTGGCGCCGGTCCGGTGCGCTGGCGGGGCCGTGATGCTTCATTGCTGCGCTCCTGCGATCCGCCGTCCGGTTGGCCGCCCCGTCGCTCAGGTCTCGACGAGGCCGGTGGTGTCGCCGCTCGCCTGGGAATCGCCGCGTCCATGCGGACGGGCGAGATAGTCGGCCGAGCGCATCTCGTGCAGGCGCGAGACGGTGCGCGCCCATTCGAAGGCCTCGGCGCCCTGGGTGCCGCGATAAAGGTCCTCTGGTTCGGCCTCCGCCGAGGCGACCAGCTTGACGCCCTTGTCATAGAGTTCGTCGATCAGGGTGATGAAGCGCTTGGCCTCGTTGCGCCGATCCTGCTCCAATATCGGTACATGCTCGATGACGAGCGTGTGATAGCTGCGGGCCAGCCGCAGATAGTCGGAGGCGCCGAGCGGGGCCTCGCACAGATCGGCGAAGGTGAAGCGCGCCGCGCCGCCGCCCGCCCTGGGCACGCGCAGATTGCGCCCGCCGGAGGCCAGCACGGCCGGTGCGCCGCCATCGGCGCCGGCGAGGCGGTGCCAGATCTTCTCGACCTCGCGATCGACCTCCGCCGGGGTGCCGTGCTCGCCCGGCACGTACCAGATGCGGGCGCCGCCGAGTTTCTCCATGCGGTAATCGGTGGGCGAGTCGATGCGCACCACGTCCATATGCGCTTCGATCAGCTTGATGAACGGCAGGAACAGCGCGCGGTTGAGCCCGCCCTCATAGAGATTTTCCGGCGCCACGTTGGAGGTGGCGACGATGACGACGCCGGCGTCGAACAGCTTCTCGAACAGCCGGCCGAGGATCATCGCATCGGTGATGTCGGTGACGTGGAACTCGTCGAAGCACAGCAGCCAGGCCTCTTCCGCCAGCGCCCTGGCGACGACGGAAATGGGATCGGCGTCTTTGAGCCTGCCGGCCTTCATGTCGTTGCGTACCTGGAAGATCCGGGCGTGGACATCGGCCATGAATTCATGGAAATGCGCGCGACGCTTGCGCTTGCGCACGGCGACGCTTTCGTAGAACAGATCGACCAGCATGGTCTTGCCGCGCCCGACCGCGCCGTGAATGTACAGCCCGCGCGGCGGCGGCTGCTGCACGTCGCGCTTGGCGAACAGCCAGCCCAGCGCCGACGACTTGCGGGCGAGGCGCCGCGTCGCGATGCGCTGCTCCAGCGCGGCGAGCGCCGAGACCACCTTGGCCTGGCCGGCATCGGGGTCGATGTCGCCCGCGGCCATGCGGGCGACATAGCGTGCCGCCAGCACCGACCCGCCTGCTTCTGCCGCAAGCTCCATCTGGCCGATCTCCTCAATTTGTGCCGCGCACACCTAGCGAGGCGTGGACGGTACAGCAAGGAGGCGTGACGCGGTCTTGGACGAAGGTTCGGTTGTTTTCGTGCGGGGCTGCAATGGTGAGCGCGGTCAGCCGATGATGCGCGGGATTATCCGCAAATCCGGCCGCTGCCGGCGTTGGAGCCACGGCTTGCGCAGTCTTCCCGACTTGACCCCTCCCGCCGGGTTGCGCAAAGTCCAAAGGCGGGTTCGCAGCCGGGCGTGCCGGATGAATGGTGCGACGACACCACAGGCGCGCACATGCCGCATGCGAGCCATGCAGGGCTGCCGGTTGTGTGATGTTGCGGTGCGAATATTTATATCGCGCCGCAATGTAGCGGTGGATGCGATGCCCGGAACCCCGATGATCGATACGCTCGAGCCCCGGAAGACTGCCGGCGAGGCAGCTGCCTCGCGGGTCCCCTCCGTTGCCGAGGGGGCGATCCGCAAGATCGTGCCCGCCGAGCGGCAGGCATTTCTCGACCATCTGCTGCGCCTGGATCCGCTGAGCCGCTTCATGCGCTTCGGCGGCGTGGTTTCCGACGCCGCGCTCGCCCGCCATGCCAGCCGCGCGGTCCAGGGCGACAAGCTGCTGGTCGGCTATTTCCACGACGGCGAATTGCGTGCCGTCGCCGAGCTGCATCCGCTGCCGAAGCGGGCCGGCAAGCCGGTTGCGGCCGAGGCCGCGTTCAGCGTCGAACGCGACTGGCAGGGCAAGGGCATCGGCTCGGCGCTGATGCGCCATCTGGTGCTGCTGGCGCAGAATCGCGGCATCGAGGACCTCGAAGTGGTATTCCTGCCCAGTAACGGGCGGATGAAGAGCATCGCGCTGCGTCACGACGCGGATTTCTCGCTCGACGAGACCGAGATGGTCGGCCATATGCGCACGCCGCGTGCCACCCCGTTCTCCTGGGTGCGGGAAATGATCGGCGATATTTCCGCCGTGTTCTCCTCGGCCTTCGAATTGCAGGATCGCCTGCTGCCGCGCCAGCATCGCGGCCATTGAGGCCGGTGGGCGGATACCCGCGGCGGGCGCGGCGATGTTCCTCGAAGCCGACGACGTGACGGCCGGCGCCGCGGGATGGGTTTGACGCGCTGCCTTGACTTGCCGCCTTGACTTGGCCGTGATCGGGCGTGAGACAGGGCCGTCCTCATCAAATGCGCCTGTTCATGGTTATTTCCCGTCGCCTTGCTCCTGATGCCGCGATCGGCATTTTCCTGCACGCCGTGGCGGCGTCGCTGCTTCTCGCCCTGCTGTTCGTCGCCGGTGCCCATGCCCAGGCGGCGCTCGACGTAAAGACCGTCCATGACCGCCTGGAAGGGCAGCGGGCCGTGGTCGACAGCGTCGAGGGCGGATTGGGGCGCGACGGGCTGCGGTCGCAGGATCTGGACGAGTTGCGCGGGCGGCTGGACCCGGTGCGCTCCGACCTGACCGCCGCGATCGCGCTGCTCGAGCCGATGCTGGCCGACCTCAACCACCGCATCCAGGAACTCGGGCCGAAGCCGGCCGCCGACGCGCCGCCGGAAAATGCCTCCATTACCACCCAGCGCGACGAACTCACCGCCCAGGCCTCCGAGGTGGAGGGGCTGACCAAGCAGGTGCGGCTGCTCAATTCCCGCGGCGACCAGCTTTCGGACCGCATCACCAGCCGCCGCCGGGCGCTGTTCACCGACCAGCTGCTGGCGCGCTCCTATTCCATTCTCAATCCGGAACTGTGGCTGGCCTCGGCCAGCGCCCTTGCCATGGAGGCGCGGGGCATCCGCTACCTGCTCAGCGACTGGCAGGCCTATGCCAGCAGCCGCGTGCCGCTCTGGGGCCAGCTGCTGCTGGCGCTCGGCGTCGTCGGCATCGGCGTGCTGGCGACGATGCTGCGCCGGCTGCTGGCGCGGCCGCTGCGCCGGCTGAAGCGGGAGATCGGCGAGGAGCCGCTGCCGCGCCTCAAGGCCTGCACCGCCTCGATGCTCACCGGCATCGTCGGCGTCGTGCCGGCGATCCTTGCCGTTTTCGCGGCGATCGCGCTGCTCGACGGCTTCGACGTGCTGCCCCCCCGCATGCTCGAAGTGATGCAGGGCGTGCTGCTGGCGGTGTCGGTCGTCTCGGCCGGGCGCGGCATGCTGCTCGCCGCCCTGGCGCCCGACGAGCCCTGGCGGCGCGCCGTGCCGCTGAGCGACGAGGTGGCGACGCTGCTCTACCGGCATATCGTCACCGGCGTCTGGCTGCTCGGCCTCGCCGCCTTCCTCGGCAATCTGCACCGGGCGCTGGTGACGCCGGTGGCGCTCACCGTCACGACCAATGCCCTGCTGGCGCTGGGCCTTGCCGCGATCGCGATTTCGACGGTGCGCGCGCTGGCCGCCGGCGACGAGCCGGCGACGGAGGAGGCCGCGGCGGGAAGCGACAAGCCGGAGGGCGCGCTCGCCGCCGCCTCCGCCACCGCGCTGCAATGGGCGCGCTTTCCGTTCTGGGTGCTGAACTTCGTCGTTCTCGGCGCGCTGCTGGCCGGCTATGTCAGCCTTGCCAGCTACCTCGCCACCCGCTCGCTGCTGGCGGTGGTGTTCGCGCTGTTCGTCTATGTGCTGCTGGCTTTGATCAACGCCTTCTTCATCGAGGGCATCGCCCAGGGCCACAAGGCGCGGATGGCCGCCCGCACGCTCGGCGTGCGTCCGGCCAGCCTGGAGCTGATCGCCGTGCTGGTTGCCGGCGTGCTCAAGGTGGTGGTGGTGGTGTTCGCCGTCGTCATCGTCGTGGGCACCTGGGGCACCTCCACCGCCGACCTGCGCGACGTGGTCAGCCGCGTCACCTTCGGCTTCACCATCGGCACCTCGACGGTGACGATCGGCGATATCCTCTATGCCGTGCTGTTCCTGGTGGCGGGCATCGTCATCGCCCGCGCCATCCAGCGCTGGTTCTCGGTGGCGATCCTGCCGCGCACCGCCTTCGATCCCGGCCTGCAGAACTCCATCGCCACCATCATCGGCTATGTGATCTCGCTCGCCGTGATCGCCATGGCGATGGGGCAGATCGGGCTCAACCTGCAGAACATCGCACTGGTGGCCGGCGCGCTGTCGGTCGGTATCGGTTTCGGCCTGCAATCGATCGTGTCGAACTTCGTCTCCGGGCTCATCCTGCTCGCCGAGCGGCCGATCCGCGTCGGCGACACCATTTCGGTGAAGGGCGAGGAAGGCTATGTGCGCCGCATCTCGGTGCGCGCCACCGAGATCGAGACCTTCGACCGCGCCGCGGTGCTGATCCCCAATTCCGACCTGATCACCGGCCTCGTCAAGAACTATACCCACGCCAATACCACCGGGCGCATCATCCTGCAGATCAACGTCGCCTATGACGCCGACGCCGAGGAGGTGCGCGACCTGCTGATCGGCTGCGCCTGCGACCATCCGCAGGTGCTGCGCTCGCCGCCGCCGCGGGTGTTCCTGGCCAAGTTCGGCGACAGCTATCTGCAGTTCGAGCTGCGTTGCGTGGTCGCCAATGTCGACTATGCGCTGACGGTGAAGAGCGACCTGCATTTCGCGGTGCTCGACCGCATGAAGCAGG
The DNA here is from genome assembly GCF_031456575.1 of Ancylobacter sp. 3268. NCBI lineage: Bacteria > Pseudomonadati > Pseudomonadota > Alphaproteobacteria > Hyphomicrobiales > Xanthobacteraceae > Ancylobacter > Ancylobacter sp. 3268. Next base: position 15,074 of record NZ_JAVDUX010000011.1, on the reverse strand, counting down.
CGCGCATCGGCATTCCGTTCACGCCCTGGAACATCTATCGCGGCGGTTCGCTGGACGCTCCCGATCCGACCGCCGGCGAGGACGGCTAGTCCCCCCGGCCGGCTGACCGGCGGCGTTTCCGGTTTCCACTGTGCCGCTGGCGGGGGCTCGCAAAGATCTCTCAACCTTTGCGGCACATGCTCCAGCCTCCCGTGCCGATTCGCGCCTTCCTCCTCCTGCCCCGAGAGGCACCCATGCCTGGTTTTCCGATCCCGCGCCGTGCGATCCCGCGTCTGCTGGCCGGCGCCTTGCTGCTGCCGCTGGCGCTGGCGGGATGCGCCTCGCCGCCGCCGGTGGCGACCGACCCCACCTTCTATGCCGATCTCTCCAAGGGCGGGCGGCTGGACCCGGATGCGGCCGCCTCGCTGGTGAGCGACTATCGGCGCGGCCGCGGCCTGCCGGCGGTCAGCCTCGACCCGGTGCTGATGCGGGTGGCCGAGCAGCAGGCCAGGGCGATGGCGGCGGCGGACGAACTCTCCCACTCGGTGGGCGGACGCGGCTTCGTCACCCGGCTGAAGGCGGCCGGATGGACCGGGCTGACCGCGGTGGAGAATGTCGGCGCCGGCTACCACACGCTCGCCGAGGCGTTTTCCGGCTGGCGGGATTCACCCTCGCACAACAAGAACATGCTGACCCCGCGGGCCACCCGGATCGGCATCGCCGCCGTGGCGGTGCCGCGGAGCCGCTACCGCGTCTACTGGGCGATGGTGCTCGGCACGCCCGATCCGAGGGTCGAGGCGGCCGCCGCGGCACAGGCGCAGGCCGCCACCGCTGCTCCCGCCGCCGCGCCGGCGGATTCGGTGACGATCAATGGCGCACCGCTGCCCGGCCAATGAGACACGGCCAATGAGACACGGCCAGCGAGCCGCTTCCTGCGAGGCTCGCCGGCTAAGCCCGGCGCCCGGTGAGGGCTTGGCTCAGCGCCGCATCGTCGCCGGGGCGAGCGGGTTGTCGGTGAGGGCGGCGCCATCCGGCTGATCCGGCGCGGGCAGGCCCATGAAGGCGTCGAACAGCCGACGGATCACCGCCGGCTCGACATCGCGCACGATCATCACCAGGCGGGTGCGGCGGTCGTCGTCCGGCCAGCCGGGCAACTGGCTCGGCGGGTGCAGCACATGCTGGACGCCGTGCAGCACCACAGGGCGCGCCGGATCTTCGACGAGGCGCACAATGCCCTTGAGGCGCAGCAGCTTGTCGCCGTGCATGCCGCGGACCAGTTCCAGGAACATGTCGAGCGCCGCCGCCGGCACCGCCGCCTCGGTGGCGACGGTGAAGGCCCGGATGCGGTCGTCATGCCGGTTGGCATCGTGGGCAGATCCATGTTGGGAGTGGCCGCGCTGCGCGGCTTCCGCCGCCTCGACCGCCTCGGCGTTCAGCCAGCGTTCGACATCGGGGATCTTGTTCGCCGGATTGTAGAGGCCGGCATCGAGCAGCGCCGCCGCCGTCGCCTCGCCCTGTGCCGCGTCGAGCCGCGCCGCGCCGGGAGCCAGGCGGTCGAGCCGGGCGTTCATCGCGGCGAAGGCGCCCTGCCTTTCCGGTGTATCGAGCAGATCGGTCTTGGTGAGGACGATGCGGTCGGCGATGGCCGCCTGCTTGACGGCTTCCGGATGGGCGTCGAGCGTCGACAGCCCGTTCACCGCGTCGATCACCGTCACCACCCCGTCGAGGCGGAAGCGCATGACGAGATAGGGGTGCATCATCAGCACGTGCAGCACCGGCGCCGGGTCGGCGAGGCCGGTGGTCTCGATCACCACCCGCCGGAACGGCGGGATGACGCCGTTGTCCATGCGGCGCAGCAGGTGCTCCAGCCCCTCGACGAGATCGCCGCGCACCGTGCAGCACAGGCATCCCGAGGCGAGCAGCACGGTGGCGTCGTCGAAATGCTGCACCAGCAGATGATCGAGCCCGATCTCGCCGAACTCGTTGATGAGCACGGCGGTGTCCTTGAGATCGGGATCGGACAGCAGGCGGTTGAGCAGCGTCGTCTTGCCGGCGCCGAGAAAGCCGGTGAGCAGCGTGACCGGGATCGGGTCCGGCTGCCGGCGTGTCTGGTCGGTCATGCGGGTGCCGGGCTACTGCGCCGCGGTGGCGGGATTGGGCGCCGGCACCGGCGCCAGGATGATGGTCGGCTGCGAGGCGGACGCCGCCGCCGGCTTTGCCGGTTTCGCCGCGGGTTTGGCGGCTGGCTTGGCGGCTGGCTTGGCCTGGGCGGAAGCGGCTGGCTTCGCTGCGGGTTTGGCCGCGGCGGGTTTGCTGTCCGGCTTGGGCGCCGGCGCGGCGTCGCCGGTGGGATCGGCCATCACCGTCGCCTCCGGCTTGGTTGCCGGCTTGGCGGCGGATTTGGAACCGGGCTTGGGCGGCGCGACCGGGATGGCCACCTGCTTGGCGCCGGTTATCTTCTTGTCCTTGGCGGGCGTCTTCTTCTGCGGCGGCGGCGGATAGGCGGCGGCCAGCGCGGCCGGATCGGGCGTGGGGCCGACGAAGACCTCGACCGGCGGCATGGACGGCGGCAGGTTCTGCAGCAGGCTGGCGCCGGTTACCTGGGCGCCGAGACCGCCCATGCCGGCGGCGGCGAAGCCGGTCGGCGTCGGGCCGCTGTCGTCTTCGGATTCCGAGGCGGTGTTCTTGCGCTTGCCGCCGCAGACCTGCGCGCGCATGTCGGTCGGCGGGCCGCTCTGGTTGCGCAGCGAATCCACCGTGGGGGCGACGGCGCCGAAGATCTGCCAGGAGTGGTTGAAGCCCCGCTCCAGCAGCAGCGCCGCCTGCTCGGTGCGTTCCTTGCCGGAATTGGTGCCGAGCACGATGGCCAGCAGCCGCTTGTCGCCGCGATGGGCGGTGGCGACGAGATTGAAGCCGGAGGCGCAGATGAAGCCGGTCTTCATGCCGTCGGCGCCGGGATAGCGGTCGATCAGCTTGTTGTAGCTGCGCACCACCGCCGGGCCGATCTTCATTGCCGGGATACGGAACAACTGCTCGTGCTCGGGGTATTCCAGCGCGATGGCCCGCACCAGCACCGCGAGGTCGCGGGCGGTGGTGACGTTGTTCGGATCGGGCAGGCCGTTGGGATTGGCGAAATGCGACCCGGTCATGCCGAGGTCGCGCGCGGCCTGGTTCATCTCCTCGACAAAGGCCGGCACCGAGCCGGCGACGCCTTCCGCGATCACCACGGCGATGTCGTTCGCCGACTTGATCAGCATCATCTTCAGCGCGTTGTCGACGGTGACGCGGGTGCCCGGCACGAAGCCCATCTTGGAGGGGGCCTGCGAGGCGGCGAGCGGGGAGACGGTGATCAGCGTGTTCTCGGTCAGCCGCCCGGCCCGCAGGGCGCGGAAGGTGACATAGGCGGTCATCAGCTTGGTGATGGAGGCCGGGTACCAGGGCTTGGTCGCCTCCTCCGCCAACAGCACCTTGCCACTGTCGATCTCGACCACCAGCGAGGGGGTGGCGCGCGCGGCGGTGAGGCCGGCCATCGGCAGGAGCGCCGCAAGGACGAGAGCAAGGGCTGCAGCGCGGATGCGGCGGGAGGGGCGGTTCGACACGCGGCACGCTCCGTTTTGGCTGGCGGACATCGATTGCGATCTTCCATACCCCTTCCTCCGCCCGGGAGCAAAAGGGGGCAAAGCCGGAGGCGGCAATTTTTGCCGTCGCGACCGGGAAAGGGAACGGGAAACAGGCCAGCGGCACGGGCGGCCCGCTGCCACGCAATATTCATCGAAGCCGCGTTAAACTTAAGCAAATGAGTGATTCGATCCGCCGTCTTCACGATGCTGTGCGTGCGGCGCGCGCCGGGCAGGTCGCCTCGCCGCGTACCGCTAAGCTGTTTGCCCGCGGCCGGGCCTTCATCGCCAAGAAGGTGGCGGAGGAGGCGGTGGAGGTGGCGCTGGATGGCGTCATCGGCGATACGCCGGGCACGGTGCGCGAGAGCGCCGATCTTCTCTACAATCTGGTGGTGCTGTGGGTCGAGCTCGGCATCGAGCCGGAAGACATCTGGACGGAGATGCGCCGGCGCGAGCAGATGATGGGCATTGCCGGGAAGCTGCCGAAGTCCGGCAAGCGCGACAAGCATGCGGCGCCGGCGGTCCCCCTTCCGTCGCAGGGCGTGCTGCCGCTCCCGGCGCGGGCTCCGCTAAGGAATCGTGACAGCACCGGGCTTTCCGGCTATGCGGGTCCAGCCGAGTCCGCCGCCATCCGTGTCGGGGATGCGGATGAGGATGCGGCGCTGGATGCCGCGCCCGGCACGGCCGCGCTCGTCGCGCCACCGCTGGTCCCCAATCCGCGTCGCCGCTCCGGCTGAAGCGGGTTCTCCCGTCCTCCGGAGCCCTCATGCTGCGCCGCCTCTATCAATGGGTGATCGCTCTCGCCGAGCGCCCCTCCGCCACCTGGGCGCTTGCCGGCGTGTCGGCCGCGGAGAGCTCGTTCTTTCCGGTGCCGCCGGACATCATGCTGGTGCCGATGTGCATCGCCCGCCCGGATCGGGCCTGGTGGTACGCCTTCGTCTGCACGGCCGCTTCCGTGCTCGGCGGGTTGGTCGGCTACGCCATCGGCGCGCTGCTCTACGAGACGGTCGGGATGTTCCTGATCCAGCTCTATGGCTATGGCGACAAGGTCGACGCCTTCGCCCAGGCCTATGCCGAGTACGGCCACTGGATCATCCTGATCAAGGGGCTGACGCCGATCCCCTACAAGGTGGTGACCATCACCTCGGGCTTCGCGCATTACAGCCTGTTCTGGTTCGTCGTGCTGTCGATCATCACCCGCGGCGCCCGCTTCTTCCTGGTCGCCGGCCTGCTCTACTGGATCGGCCCGCCGGCGCGGGTCTTCATCGAGGAGCGGCTGGGGCTGGTGACGTTCGTCTTCGCGCTGGTGGTGGTCGGCGGCTTCATCGCGGCGGTGTACCTGTTCTGAGAGCCGGCCGTCTTTCTTGAGCCTCTCCCCCGCGGGGAGAGGGAGCAGGTTGCACCGGTCCGCTCCGGTGCCCGCGTGAGCGGTGCCGTCTGCGGCACCCTGTCCGTCCGGGCGCCTCCGGACGGGCGCCCGCCGTCCTTCAGTGCCCGCCCTTGCGGCTGTGCACGCGGCTCTCCAGCACCGTCTTGGCGAACAGCGTCACCACGGCGAGAAGCGCCAGCAGCGAGGCCACCGCGAAGGACGCCTGGAACTGGTATTCGTTGTAGAGGATCTCCACCTGCAGCGGGATCGTGTTGGTTTCGCCGCGCACATGGCCGGAGACCACCGACACCGCGCCGAACTCGCCCATGGCGCGGGCATTGCAAAGCAGCACGCCGTAGAGCAGCGCCCATTTGATGTTGGGCAGCGTCACCTGCGAGAACACCCGCCAGCCGGAGGCGCCGAGCGTCACCGCCGCCTCTTCTTCGGTGGTGCCCTGTTCCTGCATCAGCGGGATCAGCTCGCGCGCCACGAAGGGGAAGGTGACGAAGATGGTGGCGAGCGCGATGCCCGGCCAGGCGAAGATGATCTTGTAGCCATTTTCGATCAGCCATCCGCCGAAATAGCCCTGGGCGCCGAACAGCAGCACGAAGACAAGGCCCGCCACCACCGGCGACACCGAGAAAGGCAGGTCGATCAGGGTGATGAGGAAGCTCTTGCCGGAGAAGCTGAACTTGGTGATCGCCCACGCCATGACGAGGCCCATCACCGTATTGGCGACCACCGCGATGGCGGTGACGATCAGGGTCAGCTCGATGGCGGCGAGCGCATCCGGTTCCACCAGCGCCGCGGCATAGGCCTCCCAGCCCTTGGTGAAGGCCTGGGCGAAGACGTTGATCAGCGGCAGCACGATGAACAGGCCGATGAACAGCGCCGCCACCACGATGACCGTCCATTTGACGGCGGCCGGCTCGGAGCGGATCTCCTCGGCGCCGGGATTGGTGCGGGGATCGCTCATGACGCCCTCCCGGTGCGGGCCTGCGACCAGCGCTGCAGGCCGTTGATGACGAAGAGCAGCGCGAAAGAGGCCACCAGCATGGTGGCGGCGATGGTGGTGGCGTCGGCGTAGCGGAACTCTTCCAGCCGGATGACGATCAGCAGCGGGGCGATTTCCGACACATTGGGCAGGTTGCCGGCGATGAAGATCACCGAGCCATATTCGCCGACGGCGCGGGCGAAGGCGAGGGCAAAGCCGGTGAGGAAGGCCGGCAGCACCGCCGGCAGCACCACCTTGCGGATGGTGGTCCAGCGGCTGGCGCCGAGCGTGGCGGCGGCCTCCTCCAGCTCGTGGTCGAAATCCTCCAGCACCGGCTGCACCGTGCGCACCACGAAGGGCAGGCCGATGAAGATCAGCGCCACCAATATGCCGAGCGGGGTGAAAGATACCTTGATGCCGAGCGGCGCCAGCCATTGGCCGAGCCAGCCATTCTCGGCATAGAGCGTGGTGAGGGCGATGCCGGCCACGGCGGTGGGCAGCGCGAAAGGGATATCGACGAGGGCGTCGAGCAGGCGCCGGCCGGGAAAATCGTAGCGAACCAGCGCCCACACCACCACGGCGCCGAGCACGAGATTGATCGCGGCGGCGACGAGCGACAGGCCGAAGGAGATCTTCAGCGCGTTCAGCGTGCGGGCGGCGGTGAGAATGGTCCAGATGCGCTCGGGCGTCAGTTCGGCGGTCTTGAAGAACAGGCCGGCGAGCGGAATCAGCACGATCAGCGACAGCCACAGCAGCGTCAGCCCCATCGTCAGGCCGAAGCCGGGGATCACGCCGTTGCTCCGGCGTGGCGGGGCCGCTCCCGCCATTTCCGCTGCGCTCATCGTCGTCTCGGCCATGTTCCGGTTCCGCGGTCGCCATCATAAGAGCGGCGCCGGACCTGGCGAAAGGTCCGGCGCCCAGTTAGCCCGGCGGGTCCGCCGGCCTCGGGAACCTAGTTGGAATAGATCTGGTCGAAGACGCCACCATCGTCGAAATGGGTCTTCTGCGCCTTGCGCCAGCCGCCGAAGGCCGGATCGTCGATGGTCACCAGATCGACCTTGGGGAACACCTTGTCATACTGCTTGGCGATCTCGGGATCGCGCGGGCGGTAGAAGTTCTCGGCCGCAAGCTTCTGGCCTTCCTTGCTGTAGAGCAGCTTCAGATAGGCCTCGGCGACGGGGCGGGTGCCTTTCCGGTCGACCACCTTGTCGACCACCGCCACCGGCGGCTCGGCGAGGATGGAGAGCGAGGGGACGACGATGTCGAACTTGTCGTCGCCGAATTCCTTCTTCGACAGGAACGCCTCGTTCTCCCAGGCGAGCAGCACGTCGCCCACGCCGCGCTCGGTGAAGGTGACGGTGGAGCCGCGGGCCCCGGTGTCGAGCACCGGCACGTTTTTGAACAGGCCGGCGAGATATTCCTTCGCCTTGGCCTCGGAGCCGTACTTCTTCAGCGCATAGGCCCAGCCGGCGAGGTAGTTCCAGCGGGCGCCGCCGGAGGTCTTCGGGTTGGGGGTGATGACCTGCACGCCCGGCTTCACCAGATCGTCCCAGTCCTTGATGCCCTTCGGGTTGCCCTTGCGCACCAGGAACACGATGGTCGAGGTGTAGGGCGAGGAATTGTCCGGCAGGCGCTTCTGCCAGTCCTGCGCCAGGAAGCCCTTATCGGCGATGGCATCGATGTCATAGGCGAGCGCCAGGGTGACCACGTCGGCCTCGAGCCCGTCGATCACCGAGCGGGCCTGCTTGCCCGAGCCGCCATGCGAGGTCTTCAGCTCGACCGTCTTGCCGGTCTCGGCCTTGTACTTCTCGGCGAACAGCTTGTTGAACTGCTGGTACAGCTCGCGCGTCGGGTCGTAGGACACGTTGAGCAGGGTGACGTCGGCGGCGCGCACCGGCGCCGGCGCGGCAAGCGGCGCGATGAGCGCGGCGGCGAGGCCGGCGATCGCCAGAGGCTTGAAACGAATGGACATGATCGATCTCTCCCGGACGGCGCGCCCCCGCACCGTCAAAACCATTGATCGAAGGGTTCCACGGCTGGTCTCTGGGGTCAATCAAAAAATACAGAGTATATAGAAAAATAGATAAAATAACGGCGCTCCCCTGTGTTATTTGGGCGCGCCGTGGGGATTTTGCATGCGCGGACAATGAATTAAGGCGCGGGCAAGAGGGGTATGATCGGTCAGTGCGCCGAGATCAGCGTGTGGATACCGCACTCGGTCTTGGCGCGACCACGCCAGCGGCCGGCGCGGGCATCCTCGCCGGGAGCGACGCGGCTGGTGCAGGGCAGGCAGCCGACCGAGGGGAAGCCCTTGGCTTCCAGCGGATGCGGCGGCAGGGCGAAGCGCTTATGCGCGGCTTCCACCTCGGCCCGTTCCAGGCTGGCCAGCGGGTTGAACTTCAGCCGCTCGCCATCGCGCTCGGCCACCGGGATGGCGGCGCGGGTGGAGGCCTGGTAGCGCTTGCGCCCGTTCAGCCAGCCGTCGAAGCCCGACAGCGCGCGGGCCAGCGGTTCGACCTTGCGGATGCGGCAGCAGGCATCGGGGTCCGAATACCACAGGTCGTTGCCGGCATCCTGCGCGGCGAGGCGCTCGGCATCGGGATGGAAGGAGCGCACATCGGTGAGGCCGAGCTGGGCCGCGAGGGTGTCGCGATAGGCCAGGGTCTCCTCGAACAGCCAGCCGGTGTCGAGGAACACCACCGGGATCGAAGGATCCACCTCGGCGGCGAAGGCGAGCAGCACGGCGGACTCGGTGCCGAAGGAGGAAACGAGGCACAGCCGGTCGCGCCCGACAATGGTCTGGGCAGCGGCGATGATCTCGGTCGGCGAGCGGCCTTCCAGGGTGCGGGCGATCTCCTCCACCGCATCGAGCGGGGCAAGGCCGGTGAGAGTGGCGTCGAGATTGAGGGGGGAGGTCATGCGGCGGCCCCCCTGTCCTTCGATGCCTGGTCTTCCAAACGCGTCGCCGCACGGCCGAGCCGCGCGCGCAGCAGGCTCTTACGTCCGTCGCCGGTCGGCTGGTAGAACACCGTGTAGCTGTGCATCGCGTCGTCGAAGGCCTGAGCGTCGGCCTCCTTGGACGGCACGATCTGGTCGAAGCCGGCGCGCGACATGATCAGGAACTGGTCGCGCAGCACGTTGCCGGTGGCGCGCAGCGGCCCCTTCCACCCCAGCCGCTCGCGCAGCAGGCGGGCCTGGCTGTAGGCGCGCCCGTCGCGGAAGGTCGGGAAATGGAGCGCCACCAGCGCCAGGCGCGGCAGATAGGGCGCGATCTCGGCGATCGGCTTGTTGTTCGGCCAGATCAGGCCGACCTCGACATAGGCATTGGCCAGCGCGTCCGCTTCCTTGAGGTAGCGGTCCAGCGACAGCAGCACCGGCGTGGAAGCGGGGAGGGGCGGCACCTGTCCGGCCTCGTCCTGATCGGCAACCCGCGTGAAGCGGTCCTCGACCAGCTTGCCGTTCTCAATGAGTGGCATAGACACGTTCCTTGAAGGGTTCGACGCCGAGGCGGTGAACGGTGTCGACGAACAGCTCCTTCGGCGAGGAGCGCAGTTCCAGATAGGCGTCGACGATGTCCTCGATCAGCCCGGGCACCTGGTCGTAGGAGACCGCCGGGCCGAGCAGCGTGCCGAGCTGGGCATGCTCGTCGGCGCGCCCCCCCAACGTGATCTGGTAGAATTCCTGGCCGTTCTTCTCGACGCCGAGAATGCCGATATGGCCGACATGGTGGTGGCCGCAGGCATTGATGCAGCCGGAGATGTTGACGTGCAGCCGGCCGATGCCGCGCGAGCGGTCGAGATCGGCGAAGCGTTTGGAAATCTCCTGCGCCACGGGAATGGCGCGGGCATTGGCCAGCGCGCAGTAATCGAGGCCGGGGCAGGCGATGATGTCGCTGATGTGGTTGACGTTGGGCGTGGCCAGCCCGGCGGCGTCGAGCTGGCGCCACAGCTCCGGCAGGTCCATCTGCGCCACGTTGGGCAGGCAGAGATTCTGCTCGTGGCCGACGCGGATCTCGTGGAAGCCATAGGCGTCGGCAAGGTCGGCGACCACATCCATCTGGTCGGCCGTCGCATCGCCCGGAGGCGCGCCCACCGGCTTCAGCGAGATGGTGACGATGGAATAGCCGGGCACCTTATGCTTGTGCACCGAGTTGCGATACCAGGCGGCGAAGCGCGGATCCTCCAGCGCTGCCGTCAGCTCGGCGGGCTGGTCCTCCAGCTTCGCGAAATCCGGGTAGAGGAAGCGGGCGCGGATGTCGTCGATGATCTCGTCGGTGAGCTTCAGCGCGCCGTCGCGGATGTTCGCCCATTCGGCCTCGACCGCCTCGGCGAAGGCCTCGGCGCCGATCTCGTGCACCAGGATCTTGATGCGCGCCTTGTAGATGTTGTCGCGCCGGCCGAACTGGTTGTACACGCGCATGATGGCTTCGATGTAGCTCAGCACGTGCCGCACCGGCAGGAACGGGCGGATCGACTTGCCGACAAAGGGCGTGCGGCCGAGACCGCCGCCGACCAGCACCTCGAAGCCGAGCTCGCCCTCCGCATTGCGGTGCAGGCGCAGGCCGACATCGTGCACCTTGGTGGCGGCGCGATCCTTGGGCGCGGCGGTGATGGCGATCTTGAACTTGCGCGGCAGGTAGGTGAACTCGGGGTGGAAGGTCGAGTACTGGCGCAGGATCTCCGCCCAGATGCGCGGATCGTCGAACTCCTCCGGCGTTGCGCCGGCCCACTGGTCGGTCGTCACGTTACGGATGCAGTTGCCGGAGGTCTGGATGCCATGCACGCCGACCTCGGCGAGATCGGCCATAGCCTGCGGCAGATCCTCAAGCTTGATCCAGTTGAACTGGATGTTCTGGCGGGTGGTGAAATGGCCGTAGCCGCGGTCATAGACGCGGGCGACATGCGCCATGCGCCGCAGCTGGTTCGACGACAGCGTGCCATAGGGGATGGCGATCCGCAGCATATAGGCGTGCAGCTGCAGATAGACGCCGTTCATCAGTCGCAGCGGCTTGAACTCGTCCTCGGTGAGGGCGCCCGACAGGCGCCGCTCCACCTGGTCGCGAAAATCGGCGACCCGTTCGGCGAGGAAGGCGCGGTCGAATTCGTCATAGACGTACATGATCGGTGTCTTCTGCAGTCGCGGCTTGAAGAAACGGCGTTCAGGCCGCGGGAAGGGTGGAGGCGGGCGGCTCGCTGGCCGGCAATTCGAAGGTGACGCCGTTGACGCGGATGCGCTCGCGCAGATTGCCGGGGAGGATGGCGCCGTTTTCGCCGAGGATGACCGGGGCCACATAGGCGCCGACCGCATCGGTGTCGCGCTTGTGGGCGCCTTCCAGCAGGGCGATGGCTTCCGGCGCCGTGGTGACGACGGCGGCATCGCCGAGCGCGGTCGACCAGCCGCCAGCGGCCGTGCGCCAGACCACCGCGCCATCGGTGAGACGGTTGGCGGTGACGGCGACGGTGCCGTTGACTTTCAGTTTCTGCTGCTGCGGCGCGGCCATTCCCGGCAATTCCCTGTGTTTTAGTCGTTCCAAATATATAACACAACTTCGCATGTGCAAATTGGATAAATGCACAAAATTCATGTGTGATATGATATTTGACAATAATTGTAGACTGTTAGGCGGCCTTCACGCCTGTATCTGGATCGGCAGGCCCTCGCCGTCACGTTCGGCCGGGGTGGGGAAGCCGATCGCCTGTCCATGGGCGATGCGCCGTGCGGTCCATGCGGCGGCGCAGGCATCGATGAGATCGTCCTCGCCCACCTTGAGTGCGCGGGCCCGCAGGGCAGAGGTGAGGGCCTCCTCGAAGCCTTGCGCCGCAAGGAGCTGGCGCCGCAAGGCGAGGCCCGGCTTGTGCGGGGCGTTCTTTACCTTCTTGGCGAGATCGAGGGCCGTCTCGCCGTTCATCGCCCAGAAGCTCACCTCGGGATGGCATTCGTGGATGCGGCCGGCGAGGGCGGGCCGCTCGCGCAGCAATCCGTCGATCTCGGCGATCTTGCCGAAGATGTGGAAGGCCTGCCGAGAGACTGCGCGGGGCGGTTCGGAGGTTGCGCGGGCGACAGAGCAGGCATGCCGGTAACGCTCGGCTTCGTCGGGAAGGCTCGGGTCGAGGGCGGCGTAGACGGCGGCCCGCGAGGGCATGGAGAAGACGCTCGATTGGCGCATGCCGAGCCGGGGGCGCACCAGCCGTTCCGGTGCCCGCCCGTTGGGGCCGGCGCGTTCGGGCAGGCCGATCGGCATGTCGACGGCGATGATCTGCGGCGCTTCCGGCCGGTCGACGAGCTCGGCGAGACGGTCGATGCGCTCGGCCTTCATGGCGTTGCCGGGCTCAACGATCACCGCGATCCAGCCACCCTTGCAGCCATCGACGCCGGCCACCCGAAGCCCGGCGCTCATATGATGTTCAGCTCGGCATGCGGACGGTTGGCGAGGATGCGCTCATAGCCGAACACGCCGAGGTCGAGCGACAGCGAGCGGCCATGCACGATCCATTCGGCGATGGCGCGCCCGGCGGCGGGCGCCTGCTGCAGGCCGTGGCCGGAGAAGCCGTTCATGAAGTAGAAGTTCGCCACCTCGGGATGCGGGCCGATGACCGCATTATGGTCGAGCAGGTTCATCTCGTAATGCCCGGCCCAGGCGCGCACCAGCTTCACCTCTTCCATCGCCGGGATGCGATGCGCGAGGTCCGGCCAGGTGGTCTCCTCGAACAGCGGCCAGTCGACCTCGAAATCATCGTCGGGGTCGGCGTCGTCCGGCGGCGCCGCCGCGCCGCAGATCTGGTAGGCGCCTTCCGGGCGGATCCAGAAGCCGGTGGGATCGACCAGCAGCGGCAGGCGCGGCAGCTCGGTGCGGCAATGCAGGACATAGATGCAGCGCTTGCGCCCCTCGACGGGGAGCGGAATGCCGGCCAGTCCCGCCACGCGTCCGGCACGCGGCCCGGCGGCGTTGACGAGGCTGCCGCAGGCGATGCGCCGGCCATCCGCGAGCGTCACGCCGGTCACCCGGTCGCCGGCGCGGGCGACCCCGGCGACCTCGCCGGAAATCAAATGGACGCCCTGCCGCCGCGCCGCCTTGCGCACGCAATCCAGCAGCGCATGCGCATCGAACCAGCCCTCGCCGGAGCGGCCATAGGCGCCGGCGGCGAGGCCTTCCGTATTGAGATAGGGAAAGGTCGCGGCAAGCGCGGCCGGATCGAGCAGGTCGATATCGGCGCCCTCGGTCTTCTGCACCCGGTGATTGGCCTTAAGGATCGGCAGGCCGGCGTCGCTGGCGAGGATGAGATAGCCGCCCTCATGCCAGGAGAGATCGGTCTCGGCGCCGAAGCGCTCCTTCGCCGAGCGCAGGAATTCCAGCCCGAACAGCGACATGCGGATGTTCTCGGGGATGGAGAACTGCTGGCGCAGCGAAGCGGCGGAGAGGGTGGTGGAGGAGCGGGCGAAGCTGGCGTCGCGCTCGATCACCGCCACCGTGCCGGAGAAGGCGGGATCGCGGGTGAGGAAATAGGCGGCCATCGCCCCCATGATGGCGCCGCCGATGATGACGACGTCATAGCGTTCTGCCGTCCCGATAGCTGCGCTCATGCCCTGCGATCCGATAAGACGTTGCATGGTGGGGCCGCCGCGCGCAACAAAGCTGCGGAGCCGCCGGCCGGCGCGGTTGGCGTGCCGCCGCTCGCCCGGATAGGCTGCTTTCCCGATCTTGCCAACCCAGCCGAGCGAATCATGTCCGGAGTTGCCTTCCACGCCATCCGCCCCCGCCGCAGCGTGCTCTATATGCCGGGCGCCAACGCCCGCGCGCTGGAGAAGGCGCGCAGCCTTCCCGCTGATGCCATCATCATCGATCTGGAGGACGCGGTGGCGCCGGATGCCAAGGCGGCGGCACGGCTGCAGGTGGCCGAGGCGCTTGCCGCCGGCGGCTATGGCACGCGCGAGGTGGTGGTGCGGGTCAACGGCTTCGACACCCCCTGGTTCGAGGCCGATCTCGCGCGTTTCGCCGAAGCGGCGGCCGGCGGCGCCGGCGCCGACGCCCTGTTGATCCCCAAGATCGCCAGCGCCGAGACATTGCGCGCGGTCGGCACCCGGCTCGACGCGCTCGGCGCGCCGGCATCGCTCCGGCTGTGGGCGATGATCGAGACGCCGCAGGCGGTGCTCGGCGTGGCGGGGATCGCGGCGGCGGCGCGCGATCCGGTCAGCCGGCTGGCGGCGTTGGTGCTCGGCACCAACGATCTCGCCAAGGAAACCGGCGCCCGCATCGTGCCGGGCCGGGCGCCGATGCATACATGGCTGTCCATGTGCGTGCTGGCAGCCCGCGCGGCCGGCGTCGAGGTGCTGGACGGCGTGTGGAACGATTTCCGCGATCTCGACGGCTTTGCGCGCGAATGCCGGGAAGCCGCCGAGATGGGCTTCGACGGCAAGACGCTGATCCACCCGACGCAGCTGGATCGCTGCAACGCCACCTTTACGCCGCCGGACGACGAGGTGGCGGCGGCGCGGACGCTGATCGCGGCGTTCGACCGGCCGGAGCATGCCGGCAAGGGCGTGATCCAGATCGAGGGGCGCATGTATGAGCGCATGCATGCCGACATCGCCCGCAAAACCGTGGCGCTGGCCGAGGCCATCGCCGCGCGCGGCTGAATTTTCCGGACAGGACGAGACGGATGACCGAAGCGACCAAGACCATGAAGCTCTACCGCTACCTCACCGGCCCGGACGACGTGGCCTTCTGCAAGCGCGTTTCCGCGGCGCTGAACCGGGGATGGCAGCTCGCCGGCGATCCGACGCTGACCTTCGACCCGATAAAGGGGAGGGTGATCTGCGGCCAAGCGATCATGAAGGAGGTCGAAGGCGAATGGTCGGACGAGGTCGTGCTCTCCGATCACTGAATTTACGGCCGCTTTTCGAGCTATCCACAGGGCTGTGGAAAGGTCAATAAGTCTAACCTATTGAAAGGTCAGCCTTTCTTCCTGAACGATCGCGCCGGGGCCGTTTCGTCGCCGCCCCGTCATTTTTCTGAAAACGAGGCTGTTGACACCCGGAACGGCCCCCCCTATAACGCCGTTCATCGACGGGGCGCGCCGCTGACGCGGTGCTGACGCTCCTCGGTTGATCCCGACAG